>JAFDIX010001027.1 GCA_019307805.1 Deltaproteobacteria bacterium
TCGTACCAGGTATTGGTTTTTCACCTGATAAAATGCTACAAGGCCGCCTGTTTTCGTACGGTGATGCCCAGCGTTATCGGCTTGGTGTGAACCACCACCTGATTCCGGTCAACGCATCGCGCTGCCCCTTCCATAGTTACCACCGCGATGGCGCCATGCGAGTCGATGGCAACCATGGCAGCACTCTCGGCTATGAGCCCAACAGCTACGGTGAGTGGGAACAGCAGCCAGAGTTTTCAGAACCACCTCTCAGTCTGGATGGGGCTGCCGATCATTGGAACCATCGTGAGGACGAAGATTACTACTCACAGCCCGGTTTACTTTTCCGACTGATGAGCCCTGAACAGCAAGAAGTGCTCTTCGCCAATACCGCCCGTGCCATGGGCGATGCCCCAAATAAGATTAAGATCCGCCATATCGGCAACTGCATGAAAGCCGATCCGGCTTATGGAAAGGGCGTGGCCGACGCTTTGGGCATTTCTCTTGACGATGTGCCCAGAGAGTCATGAAGCAAGCAACTAACCGGTTACAGCGGGGACGGCGCTAACGCGCCACCGCTGAACCGGATATCAAAGGTTTCCCTTAGCCTGGCGTTTCGTAAAATATTCTAAGAAATTTGGTAGATACTCAGGTGGATAGGATGAAGGCTGCACGCGGCGCAAGCGCCTGCGCTGCGCGAAGACTGTTAGGAAAAAGCGTATTTAAAGCCATGTTTGGTGCAAGAATCACATTCCGCCAAAGTACGGTAATCGATCTCCTATGACCCCTTCAGCCTTTTGCCGGGGCGTAGCTGGAAGCGAAGCCTGGTTCAGTCTAAACAGCTTCAGCCTGACTACGTAAGTAGTTACGATTTTGATTAGTACACCATATATGGTACTATACATTATTGGCAGCTACGGCATATGGTAGTCGCACTTCGGATTTTAACTTTTTCGAACAAACCCATGCCCGAAAGCCCGTAAGATCCCATCACCACAACATCCGTTTGGTTCTCTTTCAGATATTCTAGAATTTCAGTGGAAACATGTCCATCGAGAACAACAAGGTCATACTTTATATGCTCTCCTATTTTGGCACCGTATTCTTTTTGCATTTGTTCTTCCAGGTTTAAGAGCAAGGATTCTGCAATTTTTTTAATAGCCATGATTCCTCCTTTGCGTTTATTGTAACCGTTCACAGTTCAAAGGTTCAAGGTTCATAGGTTCGAAGTTCAATGAAAATCTCAACTGTTGATACGTCAACCCTTGAACCCTAAACCCGTGAACGTCTACTGTATTAGATTCTTATGATACGTTCCTGCCTACCACTGCAAGGCATGTGCGGGCAGCAACTGAGCTTGTACTGAACTTAAAAGCAAAAAGATAAAGAAAATAGCAAAACGATTAACCTCTGAACCCTGAACCTTGAACCGTGAACGGTTAAAACTTTTTCTCACATATTGCAGGCCTTGATAGCTTCGCAAACTTCTATAAAGACATCAGTTTTTCTTAAAATTCCTACAATATTTTTAATGTCGCCACCTTTTGTGACCAGAAGGGACTGATGATCATAACCAGGCGGTGAATAGCCACGTCCAGTGAATCATTCTCATTGACATACTCTCCTTCCGTGGGGGTATACATAATATTTTTCGCCTTAAGCATAGCCGTTTTTTGACAAATTTCTTCCATAGGTTTGTCCATAGGTTTGTCAAAAAGGCTGAACTGTTCCCGCAGGGTCTTTAATAATTTCTTACTGAAACCATAGTGGGATATTCCTCTTCGATTTCCAATCTCATCATATTTTGGCTCCAGTGCTCTAATTATATCGAGTTGACTTACTTTACCTATAATGTGTTTGTTTTCATCATATATCAAAATTGCCCTGTGCCGATATCGGGTTTGGTCAAAATTTTTTTGCGCTTCTTCCAGAGCGATGATGGCATCATACAAGGTGGAATCTTCTGAAACCGTGGCATATTCAGAAAGGGGAACCATCATATCTTTCACAATTTTTGTTTGCACTATAAACCTCCCTTTTCGCTGTTTATTTAAACCGCTGCCCGTTAAAAGAAGGCAGGTTCCGTCTGGGCTGGAGTACTTTACTGCTCAACCACTTAACAAGGTTTGAAATAATAATGTATCATTAATGGCTTTGCATGTAAACAAAGCTTTCTGCCTAAAACCCACTGCTCCTAAAAAAAATAAGGATATTTTGGCTAAAGTACAGCCTTGACTTGATATCGGTTAAATGGTAATTGCTAAACCTGCAAAAATCGCTGCAATATAAGCAATGCAATATGCTGTGTTTTTTTCTCTTTTGTACAAAAGATGGACAACCGGCTTTCGGGGTAAAATTGGAAAATCTGAGAATTCAATGAAGGAGGATATGAATGGATATGGATGATAGGGCATTTGACTGGAAAAACCTGATTTTTCTCTTAACCGGAGTGTTACTCTTTGTAATAGTCTATTATTCTTCCGCCTGGCCCGATGCTGTGGACCCTGTGGGAAAACATTTTGCGCTGAGCAGGGAAGGTAAAGGAGCGCTGGCTGTCTTTCTGCTGGCTGGAACCTGGTGGGTGTTTGAAGTGGTGCCGATAGGTGTAACAAGCCTGGCTATCGGTGTGCTGCAGGCGCTGTTTTTCATCCGTCCGGCCAAGGAGGCTTTCAAGGATTTTATGGATCCTTCGGTGATGTTTATCTTTGGCTCGATTGTTATC
>JAFDIX010000765.1 GCA_019307805.1 Deltaproteobacteria bacterium
GCCCAGGTAATAATCCCCAGGGTTCCCTGACTGCGGGTGTACAGTCTGTTCCAGTCAAATCCGGGTCCCCACGCACCAACCAGATCATTGCGGACCTGCTCGGGCGGTGCCACTGACGCAGCACCTGTTCCGAACAGGGTGCCGGTGGGCATGACAATTTCAGCCGTAAAGACAGGCTCACTGTAATTGAACTCGGGTATCAACATGGGATGGGCCTCGAAATGGGCCGTAAGCACTGACTGGTCCCTGCGCGGCAGCAACGGTATCATAGCCCGCAGGCCCTCCTTTTCAAGGGCATCCTGCAGCTCATCATAGGTCACCCCCGGCTGTATGCGGGCGGCCCGGTTGCGATGGTCGATTTTATGAATCTTCTTCCACCTCGAAAGGTCCACGATGACTCCGCCCATACGCGGCAGGGTTGCCCCATAGTTGTGAGTCCCTGAGCTGACCGGGATGAGCGGCAGCAAAATCTCATTGGCATATGATACGAGATCACAAACCTGCTCGGTGTTTTCAGGAAAAACAACAAAAGCGGGTCTGCCGGGGGCCTCGAGGCTCATGTCCTTTGAATAGGCATCAAGAACATCGGGGTCATCACGAATGTTGTCTTTTCCTACTATGTCGCTCAGTTTATTTTTGACCTCCCTGTCATAGCTTTCTTTTTCAGCAACGACCTTGCTGTAGGGAATATCCTCTAACGGCTTTTGATAATCAACCTTGGCAAATTCTTTCCCGGGCATAACGGTCCTCCTTACTGTTGTAAAACCATAGAATTATTTGAGTCGTTTTTTGTTATTTTTAAGAAGTCATCAACTTTATTGTATCACTTTCTTACCCCTGTGGCGGTGGAGGCGGAAGCGGATAGCCGGGGTTTGATGTTAATCGTGGATCGATAGCTTCCTTGATTTTATTTACCAGATCATGATAGTTGCACATGGTGGGACCGGTAATATATGTCATGGGACCCAGAGGCCATGAGGGCGACATCTTTCGTTTCAAGGCCTCCTGGATGGTCTGCACATATCCCCCGATAAATGATTTTCCGGCTTCCACGTTATGTTCAAAATAGATCAGCGGTTCGGTTTCTGAAAAATGGCCCATCTGGTAGGAATTCAGCCAATCATTGCCCACGTCGTCAGGCGCAAAATGGCCCTTCTCGATACCATCCCTGATGATAGGCCACATGAATTCCTGGCTGCTCTTCAGGCTGTGATCAAGGGAATCAAATCCAAAACCACCCATAACAAAGAAGTCACCGGCAATCCTGTAAAGCCTGTTGGAGCCACCGGTTCTGAACTGCTCGCCAAGGTTGCAGTTTGCATATTCCCACAGCTCGGAATCCTCCGTAATGTATTCACCCCCGGTCTCTTCCACTATTTTATCAAGCACCAGCTGCTCATAGGCAACCTGCCTGGGCGAAGAAAAACCGAACAGGGTGACGGAAAGCACATTAACCCATTTCTTTTTAAAATCCGGCCATTTTTCCCAGAAATATTCAACCGAGGGTGACTCACCGCACAGGATCATGCTGGCCGGTTCCTCGTGGACGGCTATTGCCAGTTCCTCATGCCCAATCTCATACATGGCATCGATGATTTTCTCCCTGGAGGTAAACTTTATAAGGTTTACCTTGAAGCGGTCCTGAGGGAAATCCGTCTTGAAGTCCGGGTTTGTTCCCTTGACCGGAAATGTTTTGGGACAGGGATAGGGAAACAGCTTTACTGCCATTGTGGTGACCATCCCCAGCCCTCCGCAGTGCCCTGTATCTGCCCGCAGCAGCCCCTTCAGGTTCAACCCGGCACAATCACCCCAGAACCAGTCTCCGTTCGCATTGGCCCGGGAACCTATTTTGAGAAACTCGCCATTAGGCAGGACCCAGTCACAACCAAGAACGCCCCTGTTGATCCCGAACTTGTGGCCGGGACCGGCCATGCCCTGGAACATGTTATTGGCAAGCACCGAACATTGCGCCCCCCCTTCGCAAACACCGATTGTCAGCCCTTTTTTCATTGTCTCGGCCTGGAGCTGGGCATAGGTGACATACGGCTCCACCACGGCGTACATGTTCTTCTCGTCAATCTCAAGAATCCTGTTCATGCGCTTGGGATCGATAATAATCGTATCCTGGCGTGTCGGGATATTCGGTGGAAAGAGGTTGGTTCCCACCGGAATATAGCTGAATCCGTATCTGTTGGCAATTTTTATAATGGTCTGTATGTCCTCGGTGCTTCCAGGCAAAGCAACAGCAGCCGGCCTGCAACGTCCTGACTGTTCATGTGTGGCATACATAAGCCACATATAGCTGTAACCGGCTGTCACAGATGGGTCGTCACAAACATTCGTTCTTCCCAGAGCATCTTCCAGTGCCCTATATGCTCCCTTTGGTAAGCCCATAGCATCCTCCCCTATAA
>JAFDIX010000766.1 GCA_019307805.1 Deltaproteobacteria bacterium
TGATGACCGCCGACGAAGTTGCCGAAAAGATGGCCCTGGAAGTGATCGACGACCTGCCGTTCAAAGCCGGCGATGAGGTGGCCGTCCTGATCAATGGCCTGGGGGGGACGCCGCAGCTTGAATTATACATCGGTTATCGCAAAGTCAAGCAGATGCTGGATGAGAGAAAGATAGCGGTCGGCTGCTCATATGTCGGTGAGTTTTTCACCGGTCTGGAGATGGCGGGCTTTTCGGTAACCCTGATGAAACTTGATGATGAATTAAAAGAGCTATTAGCTGCGCCGGCGGATACGCCTTGTTATAAAATGTTAGCCTAGCACGAATTCAAGGGAGTAGCAAAAAGCACAATTACTAAGGAATTACAATGGCAGATACGATATCAACAACCCGTATGCTAAAGGCGCTGGAAGCCATGTGCGACACGATCGAAGCAGAAAAAGACTACCTGTCGGAACTCGACGGGGCAATCGGTGACGGCGACCACGGGGTCAACATGGCCAAATGCTTCCGGGAAGTCAAAAAAAAGCTGGCCGAAAGTACCGCCGCAGATATGAACACGCTGTTTAATGATGTTGGCATGGTGGTGTTAAACTCCGTGGGTGGCGCCATGGGTGCCCTATACGGTACCTTTTTTCTTAAAATGGCCCAGGAGAGTGCCGGAAAAGGCGAGCTGAGTTTGGGTGATCTGGTTCGTATGTTTCAGACGGCCGAACAGGGCATCCTGGATATCGGCAAGGCCAGCCTGGGAGATAAAACCTTGATCGACACCCTTTCGCCGGCGGTAAGAGCCCTGGAGCAAAGCGAAAACGCCGGGCAGTCCCTTCCGGAAGCCATGGCGAATTTCGAGCAAGCCGCTCAGACAGGCATGGAATCCACCACAGACATGCTGGCCAAAATGGGCCGCGCCAGCCGCCTGGGAGAAAGGACCATCGGTCACCAGGACGCGGGCGCCACGTCCTGCTATTTTATTTTGCGATCGCTGGCATCTGCTGTTGCCAACTAGAATGGTTGGGTTCTGGAAATATTTCTCATATTTGAAAGGAGGGATTTAAAATGAAATATCGTTATCTTGGATCTTCCGGCCTGCTGATGTCACGAATTACATTAGGGACAATGACTTTCGGAGCCCCTGACTGGGGATGCGATGAAAAGGTATCTCATGCAATTATCCAAAAATACATCGAAGCGGGGGGAAATACCCTGGATATAGCCGATATTTATGCCGGAGGACGATCCGAGGAGATCGTGGGCAATCTCATGCCCGAGCTGAACCGCGACGGGCTCATTATCGCCAGTAAATGTTCCCTCCCTTCGGGTCCGGCTATCACGCAGTTTGGTGCCAACCGCAAGCAGATCATTTCCTCATGTGAAAAGAGCCTCAAGCGACTGAAGACCGATTATATCGACCTTTACCACGTCCACGTACCCGACCCTATAACTCCCTTTGAGGAAACCTTGCGGGCCATGGACGATCTCGTGCGGCAGGGTAAGGTTCGCTATACGGGTTCCAGCATGTTTTTTGGATGGCAGTTGACCAAGGCGCAAGGCGTATCCGCTAAGTACAATCTGGAGAAAATGATAGCCGGTCAATACATCTACAGCCTGATTCACAGGGAACTGGAAAGGGAAACCATGCCGGCTGCCGTTGATGCGGGCATTGGAATCACCTGCTTCAGTCCGCTTGGTGGCGGGCTGCTGACCGGCAAATATCAGGGACAAGAGAAACCGAAACCAGGCACCCGCGCTTCCTTTCGGACCGAAGTGGACGGTCCCCGGTTCTGGCATCCCAGAGGGTATAAAACCGCCGAAATTGTCGCGGATGTTTCCAAGAAATCCGGAATACCCATGGTCAAACTCGCCATTGCCTGGCCCCTGGGACGGAAATTCGTCACTTCGGTGATTATCGGTGCTAAAAACGTCGATCAATTCGAAAAGAACATGGAGCCTGCTGACTGGGATCTACCAAAAGAGGTGTGGGATGAATTGGAAGAAAGGACCCGTCCCGAAGAAGAATATTTGAACTGGTACAATAAATTCAATTACGACCGCTTTTTCAATGCAAGCGAGTTTCATGATGTGGAAGTTGATCTGATTTAAGCTCGGCTACGTGTTCAGCAAGATACTGGAATTCAATGGACTGGAGATTGCATTTAAAAGTGGTCAGATTGGAAGTAGGGATTATCTGTAACAGACTGCCCAATGTGCCCGTACCACTGAATTTGAGGAAGTGGCTTTGGGGAGTTTAAAATCCTAATTGAACGTTTGCAATCTATTAGAAGTTATTTGTTATTCGTCAATTGAAAAGATATCAGCCACCAATCCATTTCCCTTAAAATACTTTGTTCATCAATCTGGAAAGGAGATAAAAAATGCCCGACGTGGATGAAATCAAAGAGGTGAAGAAGTTTT
>JAFDIX010000767.1 GCA_019307805.1 Deltaproteobacteria bacterium
AAACGCCCTTTGATCCGATGCTATCCATCTTTCTATCCTAACTAATGCTCATCCGGAAATAAAATCCTGGCATGAGAGAGTTTCCAATAATCAGTTTGGCATGAATAATGCTGATTTATAAAAAATAGAATCTCCACCATTAGGATTCTCAAACTATTGGAACTGGTGATGCTTTTCTATTAGCCTTTACATTGCCTGTATTTTTAGCAAGTTGCAGCATCCTGCAGATGAAGAAAAAAGTCTTTTAAACTCTAAACTTGATCATTTGATATGTCAAGGCAACTGCTCGATTTTCGAACAATAGTTCTATAACCAAAAAATGAAAAGAGGGAGACAGAAGTAGCGGGGAACGGCATGACGGAAAAGAAAAACACAGAGAATGAAAGCAAAAGGATGCGTGAGCAGCAAATTACGCTCAGGTGTCTGAATTGCTTTGAAAGGATAAGGATCAAGACAGGAGCCGAAAAGGTCACCTGTGCCGGTTGCGGTGAGGACTATATTGTCGGTTGGCGGGGGAAGGGGAAGAAACAGGCCAAGATACTGGGTGTCCCAATACCGGGGAGACATACATAGTGAAGAAGCAAGAACACATCAGGATGAACGCTCAGGAGGATATGAAATGCCGTTGTCACGGAAAATAGCCTACATTGATCTTTCCAGGAAGGAAGTCAGGGTAGAGAGCATCCCGGAGAAAATACGCCGGCTCTATCTGGGGGGCCGGGGAATAGACATGTATCTACTCTATAATCATATGGCACCCGGTGCCGATGCCTTGGGACCGGATAATGTGTTGCTGATCAGTGGCGGCCTTTTGGTCGGTACCGTGGCTCCGGGCGCGTCCCGGACCCATGTGGGAGGCAAATCACCCCTGACCGGGACTATTGGAAGCTCCAACATGGGGGGATATTTTGCCCCGGAACTCGCCTTTGCCGGCTTCCATCATCTGGTGATCACGGGCAAGGCAAAGGGTCCGGTGTATCTTTGGATTCACAATGGGGATATCGAGATTCGGGAAGCTTCTCATATCTGGGGGCATGACACCATTGAAACCCAGGAGATGATAAGAAAAGAACTGGGCGATAATCGAGACGAAATCCAGGTAGCGTGTATCGGCCGGGGGGGGGAAAACCTGGTTCGTTATGCATGCGTTCTCACAGGGCTGAAGAATGCTGCCGGCAGGACGGGAATGGGTGCAGTGATGGGCTCAAAGAACCTGAAGGCAGTGGCGGTCCGCGGAACAATGGATATCGATTTGGCGCAGCCCCAAAAGGCCTTGGAGTATGCCTTTGAGTGCAAAGAAAAACTTATGAGCACAAAGTTTGCCGAGGCCTTGGGATATGACGGCACCATGTTCATCTGGAACGTAACCAATACAACCGGGATGGTGCGGTATCGAAATGTCACATCCAACCGTATCGAGGACTGGGAGAATCTGTCTGTCGAGGAGTTCCATGAAAAATTCAAGGTGGGTTGGGCAGGGTGTTTCAACTGCCCCGTCCACTGCCGCCACCAGTGGCAGATCAAGAGCGGCAGGTGGGCGGGAATGTTTGGTGAGGGCCCGGAATATAACACGCAGCTCACCCTGGGTGGCCCGGTGGATATTACGGAATGGGAGCCGGTGCTTGTGTCCCAGCAGTTGTGTGACAGGCATGGCCTGGATTTGAGCGAGGTGGGCAATCTTATCGCCTGGGTGATGGATCTCTACAACAAGGGCCTGATAGACAAGAAGGTGACCGGCGGATTGGACCTCAGTTGGGACAATTCCAATGAAATCGCACCTGCATTAATAGAACAAATTGCCGGCAGAGAAGGTCTCGGCGCTCTCCTTGCGGACGGTTGTGAGCAGGGCATTGCAAATTTTGAAAAACAGGGTGTTCCCCGAAAAAAATCGACGCCTCTGCTGCCCCATATCAAGAATGCGAGTGCCCTCGGGGTTTGGGATGCCGGCGTATCCCTGGCCTTTGGGCTTTCGGTATCCACAAGAGGGTGGGACCACCTGCGCAGCCGCCCCGCCATTGATCATTATGGTTTACCGGCCGAGGTATATGAGACGCTTTATGAGAGCGGCCCCCAGGAGTCTTCTTTCACATCCTACTTCAATAAGGCGTCTCATGTCTGGTGGTTTGAGCGGCACTACGCGGTGGTTGACTCTATTGGGACCTGCAAATTTCACAGTTGCTTCTTCACACCCCATGGATATAGCTGGGATGTATGGTCCAAGTGGGTGGAAACCATCACCGGCCTGAACATTTCCCCCGAGGACCTGCGTGCCATCGGTGAGAGAATATATACCATCGAACGGATGTTCAATAACCGGGAGGGCTTTACAAGGAAGGACGATTACCTCCCTGATTATTATTATCGACCCAAGCCGTCCGGGCTGCCCGTGGTGAGAGGGCATAAATT
>JAFDIX010000147.1 GCA_019307805.1 Deltaproteobacteria bacterium
GGCCTCCCCATGATTGAGCATGTGCGGCGGCGCGCACTGCTTGCCGAAGGAATTGATGAGGTCGTGGTGGCCACCTGTGACCAGGAGATCATGGATGCGGTGATGGAGAACGGGGGCAGGGCCGTGATGACCGCGGACACCCATGAACGCTCCACGGAAAGGGTGGAGGAAGCCATGGGGGCCCTGGAAGGGGATGTCGTGGTAGTGGCCCAGGGCGATGAACCCTTGCTCATCCCGGAATCCCTCCAGCAGGTATCCGCTCCTTTTCAGGGGGATGGCTCCCTGGAAAGCGTCAGCCTCCTGTCGCCACTTGAGGGCGAGGCTGATTACGGTAATCCCAATATCGTCAAGGCGGCCTGCGACAACAGCGGATACATATTGTTTTATTCCCGGGCGGCAATCCCATTCTATCAGAAGGGGGGGACATGTCCCATATATCGGGAGACCGGCATCCGTGCATTCCGAAGGGATTTTCTCCATGAGTATGTGAATTTGCCGGAGACCCCCTTTGAACGCGTAGAATCGGTGGACATGCTCCGGCTTCTGGAGCACGGGCACAGGGTGCTGGGTGTACCCACGGATTATGCAACCATGGGAGTGGATCACCCGGGGGATGTCGCCATTGCAGAAGAGGCCATTGCAAAGGATGAAATGCAGAGAAAACTCTACGAAAGAATCGTGAAGAGCAGCCAATGAAGGCCCTGATCGTCGGATACGGATACATGGGCGAGATTAGAAGGCGGGTTGTGGATGTCCTCCCGGAACTGGAACTGGCAGGCATCTGCGACCCCCATCTCACTGCGAAAGAAACCGGGCTTGCGTGTCCTCATTTTCAGGATTACAGAAGCGCCATTGATGACACGTGTCCCCAGATCGTGTTCGTCTGTTCACCAAACCGCTTTTCCCCGGACATTTGCGTGTACGCCCTGGAAAAGGAGTCCCATGTGTTCTGCGAGAAGCCTCCGGGCCGGAACCTGGGGGATATTGTGCGTATCATGGAGGCGGAAAAATTGCATCCGGGCTTCAAGGTGATGTACGGGTTTAACCACCGGCATCACCCCGCGATCCTGGAGGCAAAGGCCATTGTCGATGCCGGACGGATGGGGCGTATCATGTGGCTGCGCGGCCTTTACGGGAAGTCCGGTGGTACGGGCAGGGACTTTGAAAAATCCTGGCGAAATGATCCCGCCATTTCCGGTGGAGGCATTCTCCTGGATCAGGGCATTCACATGCTCGATCTATTCCGGTTTTTTTGCGGTGATTTCCAGGAGGTCGAGGGCATGCTCACCACAAACTATTGGAGCATTCCGGTGGAGGACAATGCCTTTGTGTTGCTCCGAAACGCCCAGGGGCAGATGGCCCAGCTGCATTCTTCCGCAACACTGTGGAAGCATACATTCCGGCTGGAGATGGGACTGGAGGGGGGTTACCTGACTGCCCAGGGGCTGCTCTCAAAGAGCGGAAGCTACGGGCGGGAAATGCTCACCATAGGCCGCAAGCCGTCACGGGATGCGGGGGCTGCCGTGGGCAATCCCAGGGAAGAGATCGTCTACTTTGACAGTGATCTATCCTGGGAACTGCAGGTCAAGGAACTCATTCACTGTATTCGACATGATCTTCCCGTTGAAGACAGCTCTACCCTGGATGCCCTTCGGGTGATGGAGATCATCGACAAGGTCTATCGCAAGGCGGAAAGCAATATTCCCGAAGATACAGAGCAAGACAAGGGGAGGAGAAGGTTATGAAAACAGTGGTATTCGACCGTCATGTCCTGGAGCAGGAAGTCAAGCCCCATGCGTTGCTGGATCGATATCGCCGCTTGCTTGCAGAGGACGTGATGTCCCGACTGGCTGAATCAGATCAACTGAAGAGCACCGGGTGCCCCGGCTGCCTTTCCCATGGCGGCAGTGCGGCCTTTGAAAAACTCGGTATGACCTATCGTCAATGTGAAACCTGCCGCAGCCTGTATGTCTCACCACGGCCCACCGAGGAGGTCCTCGTGGATTTTTACCGAAACTCCAAATCTTCCCTTTTCTGGCGCGAACGCATCCTCCCGGAGACCCGGGAAACACGAAGGGAAAAGCTTTTTAGCCCTCGTGCCCAATGGCTCCTGGATGTTGTGGATGAGTATCTCCCCAAAGCGCAAATGGGTGTTGTGGTGGGATACCACAACGATCTGATGATCGAAGAACTGCTCCGCATGGAAGAGAATCTCTTCAAGCTCCTGGTCACCAACCCCGTTGCAGATATTGAATGTGACCATTTGAAGAGCGAGAATGTGGTGATCCGACCAATGCCTGAGAGCACATTAGATGCGATCGGACCATCGGACATCTTTCTCGCATTTGATATTCTGGACCGCTGTGTGGATACGGATGCATTGTTTTCCGCTGCAACGAAAAGTCTTGCTCCCGGTGGGCTCTTTGTGGGGAGCACCACACTTATCAGCGGATTTGACCTTCAAGTCCTGTGGGATCGGTCCGAGAGCATCTATCCTCCGGACAGAATGAATCTCCTCTCCATCGAGGGCCTGACGGCCCTGTATGAGCGCCATGGTTTTGAGGCCCTGGAGTTCAGCACTCCGGGGATGTTCGACGTGGAGATTGTGCGACGTTCCATCCAGGGCGCACCACAGGACGACTGGCCTCGGTTTATTCGATATCTGGTGGAAAACCGGGATGAGGAGGCCCTGCACTCATTACAGGAGTACCTCCAGAGATACCGCCTGAGTTCCTTTGGCCGGATTGTGCTGAGAGCAGTTGGGACATCCTAGTGCAGTGTCCTAAGGGAATCACGTTGTTAAATAATCTTCTGGGCCACTAAACTGGGATCATGGGAGCGTTTTTATGCTAGCTGGAAAGATCAAAAAGACTCTTGAAGAGGGACGCGTCAGTATCGGTTCGTGGATGTCCATGGCCCACATATCCATCGCAGAGATTTTGGCCACTGCCGGGTATGATTGGGTGGTCATCGAAACAGAGCACACGGCTATCGATGTGTCTGAAGTGTTGCATCTGATCGCGGCCATTGAGGGCAGGGGTTGCATCCCTCTGGTGAGACTGGCCTGGAATGATCCCATTCAGGCAAAGGCGGTGATGGATTCAGGGGCTGCAGGGGTCCTGGTCCCCATGGTCAACAGCAGAGCGGATGCAGAACTGGCGGTAAAGAGCATGAAATATCCCCCCATGGGAGCTAGGGGGGTGGGGCTGGCCAGGGCCCAGGGATACGGACCCGCCTTTGATGCCTATGTCGAGGATGCAAACCGGGACAGCCTGCTCATGGTGCAGATCGAACATATTGATGCGGTGAACAATATCGAGGACATCCTTTCGGTACCGGGGATTGACGGGACATTCATCGGCCCCTATGACCTCTCCATGTCCATGGGGCTTCCCGGGGAACTGGACCATCCGGATATGGAGGCGGCCAAAAGAACAGTCCTAGAAGCGACCAAAGCCCATGGCCTCGCAGCCGGTATTCACCTGGTCCATCCGGACCGGGCCCAGGATGAGTTGGGTCCCTGCATAGAACTGGGCTACCAGTTTATTGCCCTGGGCACAGACATTTTGTTCCTCGGGGATTCCTGCCGCCGGCTTCATGATGCCGCCCGACGGCTGGTGAAGGGAAAATGAACCGACGGGCTCCCGTTCGCACCATTATCCTGGACTTTGACGGCGTTCTGCTGGAGTCCAATGACGATAAGATGCAGGCATTTGAAGACTTGTTTGCCCTTCACTCCAATTTCAGCGATGCCATGCGGGCCTTTCATCTGGCCAACTACTCCCGTCCGCGCATGATAAAATTTGAACATTACGTGTACCACATCATGGACCGGCCGGGGGACGAAAATGCAGTTCAGGAAATGGCCGGACAGTTTTCAAAAATGGTCACGGCCCGTGTCATTGCATGCCGGCAGGTGCCGGGGGCAGCCGAATTTTTAGAAGAGTTTTCTAAAAAGGTGCCCCTGTATATTTCTTCGACAACACCTCAGGAAGAATTGATCCATATCATTGAGGCCCGGGGCATGGGGCATTATTTCAGGGATGTATTCGGAGATCCCCCCGTTAAAAAGGCCGATGCTATTCAGGATGTTCTTCAAAGGGAGCAATTGCCCCCCTCTGCCGTGGTGTTTGTGGGGGATGCAGTATCAGACTACAGGGTGGCCACCGAGGCGAAACTGCAGTTTTTAGGTAGAAACAGTGGTTTGCCTTTTGATGGCGTAGGGACAAAACTCTACAATGACCTGGCCGAGATTGGAGATGTGTTGCGAACATGGATCAAGGAATAAAGCAAGGAAATGAAGATATTCTGGTGACCCTGTCTACATTCGGTGCAGAATCCGATGCGCCGGAAAAGTTGCTGATTGAGAGCGGTCTCAAGTATCGCATAAACCCATCCGGCAAAAGGATGGAACCCCATGAGGTCGTAGAATGGGGCCGGAACTGTCGGGGACTGGTGGCAGGCGTTGAGAAATATACGGCCGAGACCATGGCTGAAATGCCGAATCTGCGCTGCATCAGCCGGTGCGGAGTGGGAATCGATAGCATCGACCTGGCCGCGGCGGAGCAACGGGGTATCACGATATTGAACACCCCTGACGAGCCGGTGATCGCCGTTGCCGAGTTGACCCTGACCATGATTCTTGCCCTGTTGCGGAGACTCCCAGAGGTCAATTCCCTGACCCGCTCCCGCAAATGGCAGCGGGTCACAGGGAGCCTGCTCATGGGGAAGACCGTGGGTCTTATCGGGCTGGGTCGGATCGGACGCAGGGTGGCAGAACTTCTGCAGACCTTTGGCGCAAAGGTGATCGGGGTGGACCCCTATGCCGATGAGGGTTGGGCCCAAAGACAGGGAATCCTTTTGCGAGATTTGCCGGGACTCCTTCGGGAGGCGGATATAGTGAGCATTCACGCAACCACTTCAGCGGAACACCCCTTTAAACTGGGGGCCAAGGAATTGTCTCAGATGAAGGAAGGCTCCTGGGTGGTGAACCTCTCTCGTGGTGACATGGTGGATGATGTCGCACTCAAGGAGGCACTGGATACCGGGCGTTTGGCGGGGGCAGGACTTGATGTGTTTCCGGAAGAACCCTATAGGGGCTGCCTGTGTGACAGTGACCGGGTGATTTTGACACCCCATCAGGCCACCCTCACCAAGGAAACCCGTGCTGCAATGGAGACCCATGCCGTTCAAAATCTGGTAGATTATTTGCAGGCCGACGGGTGAGTTTTGTCCAGGGACGACCCAATTATCACTGAGGCGCAATTCAACGAGGTAGCCAGGGCCTGCGACAGGATCCTGCGACATCCCAGGGCGGGAATTGAGTGGATGGCCATCCCCTGGCTCCATGTGCTCAGCCAGCATCCCATCCATCTCGCATGGTATGCAGGACTCTTTACCCATCAGCAGGCAGGCGGGAGTAAGACGCCATGGAGAAGCAGTTTACAGGAGGGTAAGGCGCTCGCAACCAGAATGGCAAAGTTGGGAAGGAGCTTTGTCAGGGCCGGCGCCTGCAGGATCGGACGAGGAAAAGGGTATCCCCGCATTGCTGCCGGAAACCTGCTCACACCGCCCATTGCCACAGTGGATGTGGTCATCCTGTCCTGGCTCGTGCACGTGGATCACCTTGAGAGCCGGGAGGATTTCTATTTCGGAAATCTCCAGAGCATGCTCGAGAAGCGCGGTCTGTCATCCCTTCTCCTGTTGCGCAACCAGTCCCACTCTCCCACCATCCGGCTCCTGAAGAGAGCACGGAGAGATGGTCCCTGCAGCAGGATGATGCTTCCGGATGCCAACGCCTTTAGAGAAGAACTTACCTTGCTGTCCCGTTGTGTGAGGGCGCGGGGACGGCTTGGATGTCTTTTGAGGAAGTCCTCAACCCCTCTGGAGCGAAAGGTGATAAGACGGGCCCGCCGGGAACAGGTTTCCGAAGAAGCGGTAGGAAACCTGAGATTGCACGACCAGATCAGGGAAATCTGTCGACAGACAAACCCGAGCATGGTGATGGGTATGTACGAAGGACATGCCTCGGAGCGTTGCGCCTGGCATGCGGTGCGTTCATCCTCTTCTGATCAAAGGATTTGTGTCGGGTATCAGCACACCACCCTGCGAAGGCATGCCTACGCGGCCAAGCGCTCCATCGGGAAGGACCGGCAGTATGATCCGGATATTATTTTGACCCTGGGGGATGCGACCCGCAGGACATTGATGGCCTGCAAGGGTCTCGAGGGCATAGATTTCATCACCTTTGGCACACACCGAAGGGGGCGTGGCGGACCAAAAGAAAACGGACCTAAATCAGGTTCTACTTTTCTCGTGCTGCCGGAAGGAATCCCCTCGGAATGTATTTACCTCTTTGATTTTGCCCTGGAATGTGCGCGGCGCCTTCCCCAAAGCCGATTTATCTTTCGGACCCATCCGGTCCTGCCCTTTGAGCGGATTCAGGGAAAACTCAGGGGGTACGGTGAGGGGCCGGCCAATGTGGAGATAAGTCGCCACAGGGATATTGATGACGATTTTGCCCGTTCCTCCAACCTTCTCTACAGGGGATCTTCCGCAGTATTCTATGCGGTCCTCGGGGGGCTCAAGCCATTCTATGTGTCAAAGGCCCATGAGATGGACATCGACCCGCTCCATGAGATTTCCCGGTGGCGTGAGCATGTGCATTCAGTGGATGATCTCGTGGATAAATACAAGTCTCACCAATCAAAAGCCCCCGGGCAAAGCCTGGGAGACTGGCAACGGGTGAGGGACTATTGCCAAAACTATGCATTGCCCCCCAAAGAGGGGGCGGTGGACGTACTGCTCCAAATGGTCGAGAAGAGGATGGGGGCTCAGAAGATCTCTCGCAGAGGACGCAGAGGACACAGATAAAGATCCGGGTCCAGAGGGCCCGGCTTTGGTTATCCCCAGAGGGGATTTGCTTTGTTGGAAGTTCATCGGTTTATTGAAATCCCAAATATCAAACAGAAAAAAGATGAACGTCGAACATCGAACGCTCAACATCGAACATCGAATGTGGATGTCGCTTCGCTCCATTTTTTTTGATAAAATTGA
>JAFDIX010000768.1 GCA_019307805.1 Deltaproteobacteria bacterium
AAACCGAGAGGCCATAAGACTTTTTCATGATATTGGTATCACTGTTGTGGGCGACTTCATCGTGAGCCATGACTATACCCAGGATGACTTCAACGCCTTAGAGGATTTCATCTTGGAGAACTCCGTGGACCTTCCCATGCTCACAGTGCTTACTCCCCTCCCCGGGACTGATCTTTACAGAAGAATGAAAAACGATATTTTCATCACCGATCTCGATTATTATACACTAACAAACGCCGTGGTACCCACCAAAATGGATGAGGAGGAGTTCTACTCCCGATTCTCCCGGATGATTTCTTCGTTTCACGCAAACGGCAAGGTATAGGCGGTTTAGCATGGAGGCATACATACAGGACATAAGCGCATTTCTTCCCAACGATCCCGTGAATAACGATACGATGGAAGAGGTCCTGGGAATGGTTGGCGAGGTTCCCTCAAAGACCCGGCGGGTGATCCTTCGCTCAAACGGGATTAAACAGCGCTATTACGCCATTGACCCGGCAACAGGGGATCTCACACATTCAAACGCCGAGATGACGGCGGAAGCGGTGAAGTTGCTTAGACCCTATCCGGAATTTTCCATAAATCACATTGAGTGCCTTGCCTGCGGCACCAGCACGCCTGACCAGTTAATGCCGGGGCACGCGAGTATGGTCCATGGCCTTTTGGGTAACCCTCCCTGCGAGGCTGTCTCTACCATCGGGATATGCCTTTCCGGGATAAGCGCCATGAAGTACGCTCTTATGAACGTAGCCTCTGGAATGAGCCAAAACGCGGTTGCCACAGGCTCAGAACTGCCCACGTCCTTTTTGAGGGCAAGCTTTTACAACGTGGCGGGAAAAAATTCGAAGGAACGGGATTCAGAAGAAATACTTCCCTTTGAAGCGGATTTTTTAAGGTGGATGCTCTCCGACGGGGCCGGGGCCCTGTTCGTGGCGCCTTCCCCACGAAAAAATGGCCCGAGCCTGAAATTAGACTGGATGGAGACACTCTCTTTTGCAAACATGCTCCCCGCCTGCATGTATGCGGGGGCCGAAAAAAATGGGGACGGAAGTATAACCGGCTGGAGACAGATGGACTCGCCACTTGACGCCATTAAAAAGGATTCTTTAGCCATAAGACAGGACCTGAAGCTTTTAAACGACCACATTATGCATACCCTTGTGGACAGGGCGCTCCCCATTGCCCTTGAAAAACATCCCACCAGACCGGAGGAGATAGACTGGCTCCTCCCCCACATCTCCTCAAACTACTTTCGCCAGAAGCTCTACAACCACATGAAGGCCCTTGGCTTTAAAATCCCCTATGAGCGCTGGTTTATAAACCTGGAAGAAAAGGGCAATACGGGCGCAGCATCCATATACATAATGTTAGAGGAGTTATTTCATTCCGGCAGGTTGGAAAAGGGGCAGAGGGTTTTTCTTATCGTTCCCGAAAGCGGGCGTTTCTCAATTTGCTACGCCATGCTGACAGTGGTTTAGGGCTCGCTATTCTTCAAGGGTGGAGGTATCCCCCTCCGGAAGACCCAGTTCCCTTGCCTTCAGGAGCCTCCTCATGATTTTTCCACTCTTTGTCTTGGGGAGCCCAGGAAGGAAGTCTATCTTTCTGGGACAGGCCACGGAATGGAGTTTTTTCTTGGCAAACTTCTTGATGTCTCTCTTGAGTTCATCAGATGGTTCGTACCCATCCTTGAGGGAGACAAAGGCCTTGACCACCTCCATGGCAAGAGGATCGGGAATACCGATAACGCCTGCTTCCGCCACGGCCGGATGTTCTACAAGGGCACTCTCCACCTCAAAGGGACCCACAAGATGCCCGGCCGTATTGATCACATCGTCGGCCCTTCCCACAAACCAGAAATATCCATCCGCGTCCATGGTTGCCCGGTCGCCGGTGATATACCACCCGTTCCGGAATTTTGAATCGTAAAGCTCCTGCTTGTTCCAGAAGGTCCTGAACATGGAGGGCCAACCAGCCTTTAGGGCGAGATGCCCCTCTTTTCCTGGAGGGAGTTCCTTTTCACAGTTGTCATCGAGGATGGTAGCTGTCACCCCTGGAAAAGGCCTTCCCATGGACCCGGGGCGAATGTCCTGTACCGGGTAGTTGGCAATCTGGATACACCCTGTCTCTGTCTGCCACCAGTTATCGTGAAAAGGGAGCCCAAATGCCTTGTTTCCCCACACAATGGCTTCAGGATTCAAAGGTTCGCCTACACTGCAGAGGTATCTCAAACTCCTTAAATCATACTTTCCCACCACCCCTTCACCTGCCTTCATCAGCATCCTGATGGCGGTGGGGGCGGAATACCAGACAGTCACCTTGTACTTTTCGATCACTTTATACCAGTTGCTCGCTCGAAACCCTCCTTCATAAACCACCCGGGATATGCCATTTGACCAGGG
>JAFDIX010000769.1 GCA_019307805.1 Deltaproteobacteria bacterium
TGTTGGACTTTTCGATGACGTCCTCCAGGAGGCGGGCGTGGTCGACCGTGCGCCGGGCAACAAATGCGGCCCCGGCGTTGACCGCCAGTTCCGCGATGGAGAAGGCGTGTTCGATGTGACCGTAGGTGGCGGTTGTGGCAAAACTGCCGTAGGGTGTCGTGGGTGAAGATTGGCCTCCAGTCATCCCGTAGATCTGGTTGTTTATGATGATGGCCGCGAGGTTCAGATTCCGCCTGGCTGCGTGTATGAAGTGATTGCCGCCGATGGCCGTGGCATCTCCATCCCCCATGATGGTGATGACCGTGAGTTCAGGATTGGCCAGTTTGATACCCGTAGTAAATGCGAGGGCGCGGCCGTGGGTGGTGTGGAGGGTGTTGAAATCCACGTACACCGGCATCCGCCCGGAGCAGCCGATGCCTGATGCCATGACAATATTATCCTTTTCCAGCCCCAGCCGGTCGATTGCCCGAATCAGAGCACCCAATATGATCCCGTTGCCGCAACCGGGACACCACACATGGGGAAACTTCTTGTCATGGCGAAGATACTTGTGAATCAGTTTTGTGACTTCCTTGGCCATTCTAACCTCTCCTGGGGGACATCTTCACAAGATGCCGGTAGATCTCCTCGGGCGTGATGAACTGGCCGTCCATGCGGTTGTGTTTCTCCACCCTGCAGTTTGACGTGTTGACCCTCTTGACCTCCCGACTGATCTGACCCATGTTCATCTCCGGGACCAGCACGGACTTGCACTGCCTCAGGACATCCTCCACATCATGGCGGGGAAAGGGGAAGAGGGTAATGAGTTGAAGCAATCCCGCCTTGATCCCCTGGGAGCGGGCCTCTAAAACCGCACGGCGGGCGCTTCTTGCCACGGAACCGTAGGCAATAATCCCCAGGGTGGCACCCTCCATCATATAGGGAACCACCATTTGAATTTCGTGGAAACCCTGGGTGATCTTTCGAAATAGCCGCGACAGGAAGGGTTCGATCTCCTCGGATCGCTGGGTGGGAAAACCCCTTTCATCGTGAACAAGCCCTGTCACGTGGTAGCGATACCCCTGTCCAAAGGCTGCCATGGGCGGGACACCCCGACTGTTATCCTCATAGGGGATGTACCACTCCGGCGGCATATTGGGTGAGATCCTGTCTATGACCTCGAATTCATCTGAAGAGGGAAGGGTGATGGTCTCACGGGTGTGGGCCACGACTTCGTCCGAGAGGATAATGACGGGCACGCGGTATTTTTCAGAGAGATTAAAGGCCTGAATGGTGGTCTCAAAGCAGTCCCTCACCGTGGAGACCGCCAGAACCACAATAGGGTGGTCCCCGTGGGTACCCCAGCGGGCCTGCATGACATCCCCCTGGGACGGGCTGGTAGGAAGTCCCGTGCTGGGGCCGCCTCGCATGACGTTGACGATAACACAGGGGACTTCGGCAATGCAGGCATAGCCCAGGTTTTCCTGGATCAGAGAAAACCCGGGACCACTCGTGGCGGTCATGCTCTTGACCCCGGCAAGAGATGCCCCGATGACGGCCCCCATGGAGGCAATTTCATCTTCCATCTGGATAAAGGTGCCTCTCACCCGGGGCAGTTTGACCGAGAGAAGCTCGCTGATTTCCGAGGCGGGTGTGATGGGGTAGCCGGCAAAGAAGCGGCAGCCTGCGGCAAGGGCCCCTTCCACGATGGCCTCATTCCCCTGAAGGAGCAGTCTTTTTGGGGCCTTTTGGGGACTCATGACGTCGCCTCCTTCGAACTTTTACTGTGCTCTTCGATGGTAATGGCAAAGTCGGGGCAGTGCAATTCGCAAAACCGGCAACCGATACAGTCCTCGGGGTGCAGAAACTCGGGGGTACCGGCATCGTCTTTTCCAATGACTTTTTTGGGGCAAAAGGCGATGCAGATACCGCAGGCCTTGCACCAGTCCCGAAAAAGCGTCTGGGTAAAGCGTTTTTTGGGCTTTCTGGGGGTTTTCTTCCTCTGAGGCTTGCTTTTATCCGTGGACCGGGCTTTTTTCATTTTCCTTTTGCCCTTTTCAATAGGGGCCTCTTACTTCCACCCCGGAGGGCTATATCTTACGATATAAAAACAAGGAGTTACCCCATAACGCAGGGTTTCAGGAATAGCAAGAAAAAAGTGCATGTGAATGGCTTGTGGAAGCAAAAAAACTGAGGATAATAAAATCAATAAATGCATTTCACGCTATGGGGTGAAAATCTTGCTTGAGAAAGGGACAATAGCTTTATCAAAAGATTTCACCTTTGAGATAGTCCATTGGTTGGACTCTGTATTCACAGGTAAGGGATGCCCCTGTTCGGGAATCAATGAGTTCGCTGCGAAAATAATCACCGTATACCATTTCACTGGTGAGTATGGGGACGGTCCCGGAGAAAATAACCCAAGTGCAATCAGGTCTTCGGCGGAAATAATGGTCCCGAGGGATGCCTTCTGATACAATATTTCTTCTTCGAAAACCCCTGTCTTCACCCAACTCTGAATGACAAGTTCATCCCAATAATCCTGGATGTCGCTGTAATCCCAGACATTGGCAGACATCACATTGTGGCAAACCTGCTTTGAATGGACAATGCTGTAGGTCTCCAGATCCCTGTCCGTGTGGTCGCTTCCGACCCCTACATATAACCTGTCCCCTTCCAATAAAAGCACATACTCAGCCTCGCCCGATGTCTTATTGCCCAGAACCTCGATTCGGTCCGATGTGGTGATGTTTTGGCTCAGCACAGGGAATATCATGGGCACAGAGGGGGGAGGGGAGACGCCTTCCCGCTGGAGCTCATCGATGTGGGCCTTGACCGCAGACGTGTCCCGCCCCACGTAGCCGGCATTGATCATTTTCTTGACACGGAATTGGACAGGGGCGGACTTGTTTTTCTTTTGAAGATGCAGTTCGAGGGTCGTCATGGCCATTCCTCAGTTCAGGCGCTTTGCTGGTTTTGCATTATCGAAAGACCCTGTCTTTCAGCGCATGAAACTCTTCTCTGGCAGCATCCACCAGATGTGGATCCACTTCCGCGGATACAAAACACTCGTCCTCGCCACCCTCTGCTATCACTTTTCCCCAGGGATCCACCAGCATACTGTGCCCTGCGAGTTTTGTGCCCCCATTGGCGCCGGCACAGTTGCAGGAGAAGAGATAGGCAAGGTTTTCATGGGCCCTCGCCCTGTTGAAGAGTCTCCAGGCGTCCAGGCGCACCAGGGGCCAGGCAGAAGGGATCAGGAATATTTTGGCGCCTGCATCCAGCATCTTCCGGAAAAACTCGGGAAAACGAAGATCATAACAGGTAGAGAAGCCGGCCGGGCCCCAGGGTGTGTCCTGAACCGTAATGTCGGTTCCCGATGAGAGGAGTTTTCTTTCCTCCGACTGGTACCCAAAGAGATGGATTTTTCGGTATTGGGCAATAATCTCACCCCCGGGATTCAGGAGCAGGGTGGTATTGAAGAGCTTCCCATTGTCTTTCTCCACAATGCTCCCCATAAGGATGTGGCATTCCCGCTCAATGGCCTTGTCTTGAAAAGCCTGCACCGTGGGACCGTCCAGGGGTTCACTTTCCGCCTCGTAACGGTCAAAGGAGAAGTACCCGCAGGGCCAGATCTCCGGAAGCAGGAGGAGGTCGCTCTCAGGGGCCTGGTCCACCATGCTGAGGGCATGTTCAAGATTCTTCTCCTTGGCCCGGTCTTTTATTCCTAATTGTATGCTTGTCACACGCATGGTTTTTCCTTCCTCATGGCACCCTGTCGAATTGTCTCAACCTTATATTTGGTTATAAAAACCTGCTCCTTTCAGGTTGTGTCATATTCCAAGCGCCAAATTACAATTAAATCACAAATTTCAAACCCTTTAAAGCGATAGTTTTTTTGTTTGGGATTTTGAGTTTCGGTCACGCGCAGCGCAGGCGCTTGCGCCGCGTGTTGTACCCTTCGACTTGGCTCAGGGTGGTGAGTCCTTCGACTTAGCTCAGGACCTTCAGCTTTTCGACATTACTAAGGATCGTGAGCTTGTCGAACGGCTTGTCGAACCATTTGCTATTTGGGATTTGTTATTTGAAATTTCAACAAAGCAAACCCCCTCTGGGGCTAACCATAAGCATGTCCTCTGGCCCGGATTCGATTCTTTACTCAGATAATACCTTCTCTTTTCCATGGATAAAATCGATGACAGTGACCTCCGGGGGGGCAAGAAAACGGATAGGGGGTCCCCAGGTGCCGGTGCCCCTGCTTACGTAAAGACAGGATTTGCCCTCCAGGATGTGCAGCCCGGCCCCAATGGGGTAGAACAGTTTGCTGATGAGTGCAAAGGGAAAGATCTGTCCTCCATGGGTGTGTCCGGAGAGCTGCATATCAAAATACCCAATGGCATTTTTATCCAACAAGGGCCGGTGCTTCAGAAACAGGATAAACCCCTGTTGCGGAAGCCTGGCCAGAACGGCTTTTTCGGAAATTCCATTTTGCAGGCCCTGGTGCCCGCGACCGGCATCATCCACCCCGGCAATGGTGATGCGCCCCGGGATGCTGATCCCCTCATTTCGGAGGACCCGAAAACCAGCCTTCTCCATAAAGGCCAGGGAACGGTCAAGGCCTGCATAAAAT
>JAFDIX010000770.1 GCA_019307805.1 Deltaproteobacteria bacterium
CTCTGGTTCCTGAATGCAGACAACCTGGGCACCAAAGTCATTGACAAGGGCCTGGCACGGCAGGGTATTTCCAGGGCCGTGGCCGCAGAGATCAGTCGGCTCCTCTCCCTGGCCAAGCAGGGCAAGGCCCACATTGGAGAAAGGCCCCTGGGTCAGGGGGACATTGCGGTCCTGGTCAGAAGGAACACAGAAGCCCGCCTCATGCAGGAGGCCCTCTCCGAACTCCGCATTCCGAGCGTGCTCTACAGCACGGCGGACCTCTTTGAGACCCGGGAGGCCATGGAAGTGGAGCGGGTGCTTGCAGCGGTCCGGGATCCCGGAAACGCCTGGGTCCTGAGGGCGGCCCTGGCCACGGACATGCTGGGTCTCAGTGGGGAGGCCCTGGAGGCCCTGATGCTCGATGGGTCTGCATGGGAGCAGTGGCTTATTACATTCCGGGGGTATCACGAACTGTGCCGGGACAGGGGGTTCATTCGCATGTTCCGGTCTCTGGTCACGGAACAGGGGGTCCTGCCCCGGCTCATGTCCCTGCCCGACGGCGAGCGCCGGAACACAAATGTGCTGCACCTCATCGAGGTCCTGCACAAAGCGGCCGCAGAACAGAGTCTGGGCCTCCACGGATTGCTCAAGTGGCTGGGTGAGCAGAGGCAGGGAGACCGGTCCAGGCTCGAGGAACACCAGCTTCGGCTTGAGAGCGATGAGAATGCCGTGAATCTGGTTACCATTCACCGCAGCAAGGGTCTGGAATACCCTGTGGTCTTCTGCCCCTTTACATGGGATGGTTCCAGGATCAGGCGGAAAGGGACCCCCTTCACCTTCCATGATGATGAGGACGGTATGCGCCTCACCCTGGACATGGGTTCCGATGCCGTGGAAGGAAACCGGGAGAAGGCGGAAAGGGAATTGCTCGCAGAAAACCTGCGCCTCCTCTACGTGGCTGTGACCAGGGCCAGGAGCCGGTGCACCATGGTCTGGGGCCGATTCAAGGAGGCAGAGACCTCGGCGCCTGCCTACCTTTTCTATCCGCCTCCCTCAGGGACCGAAGGTAATGTGGTGGGTCGGACCGAGAGCCGGGTTATTGAACTGGGCAACCCGGCATTTCGCGCCAGGGTCGAGGATCTGGCGGAAAGTTCCGGGGGGGCCATGGAAATGAGGGACATGCCCACGGAGGCCGGGTATGTTCTGGAACCGGAACCCTCTACAAAGGCAGCCCTCTCATGCCGGAACTTCTCCGGGAACATTGACACCTCCTGGCGAATCTCAAGTTTTTCCTCCCTGTCCGCGGGCCGGCACATCAGTGCGGAGACAGCGGACCGGGATGAAGCCATAACAGAAGTGCCCCGGGAAGAGGAGATCCTGACCCGGGAGGAGATTACAGGGATTTTTTCCTTTCCAAAGGGGACCGGGGCAGGCCTGTTTCTCCATGATCTGTTAGAGCACCTGGATTTTCAGGAAAAGGATGCAGAGGTGATTGAAACCCTGGTGCAAGAGAAACTGAGGGTTCATGGGTTCGATGTCTCATGGCTTGGGACAATCGCGGACCTGGTTCAGAACACCCTGTCCATTGCCCTGGATCCGGAACACAAGGATTTGCACCTGTCCCGGATTTCGAACCAGGACCGAATCAATGAGATGGAATTCTATTTTCCACTCCTGAGGATTCGCCCTGAAAGCATTATGAATATATTTAATAAATACTCTCAAGATAAAGATATTGTTGACATTAATACGTCAACGGAAAAACTGCAATTCGTTCCTGTTAAGGGGTTTATGAAGGGGTTTATGGATATGGTATTTCGTTTTCAGGACCGGTTTTATCTCGTGGACTGGAAATCCAATTTCCTGGGGACCAGGGTCCAAGACTACGGCCAGGCATCCCTGAATCAGGCCATGGTCGATGCCCATTATGTGCTCCAGTACCATATCTACACCCTGGCCCTGCACCAGTATCTCAGCATTCGGCTCCCGGAATATGACTATGAAAAACATTTTGGGGGTGTCTATTATATTTTCTTGAGAGGTGTGGACAGGGATATGGGCCCGGATTATGGGATCTATCGGGACCGGCCCTCCCTTGCGTTAGTCGAGGCGCTCAAAGAGGGGCTGATTGGATGAGAAGGGGGACGGTGGATGGAGAATGCAGAAGGCTGAATGCGGAATGCGGAATGGAAGGAATGTAGGTCCGAAATGAGTTCTCGCCCGCTCCCCCTTGGGTACGCTCGGGGTCGCTCGAGCCCACAGCCGCCGTCGCCTTGAAGGCTAAGGCGTGCCAAGGAGGTCACAGAGTTTTTCCTGTCTGATTGAAAAACTCTGTGCCAAGGAGGTCACAGAGTTTTTCAATCAGACAGGATCAGGATCTTTTTTGCCTTTCCAGAAGAAAGGCAAAAAGTGTCATCCTC
>JAFDIX010000771.1 GCA_019307805.1 Deltaproteobacteria bacterium
CCAGGTTATCAACTTGGCAAAATCCCCGATAGCGGGTATTATCCAAGCATTTACCCTAACATCATACCCTTTCACAGACACGCGTGAAGCCTTATATTGTTTTTATAACATAGGGCTTGAAAATAAACAAAAGCTTCGAAGCACAACATCATTCTATGGATAATCGCCGTTTTAAAACAGCAGGGGCACTCCTCATCTCCCTTTTCATGATCCTGGGGGGGATCTTCCTGCCCGCTCCCATCTGGGCATCCACAGTCCAGGTGGAGGTCATCCATGGGCAGGACCGCTATCAGGTTGACAGGGAGTTCCCTGTCCTCTTCCGTCTCAAGATTACCAAACCCTGGTACATCCACGGGGCGGAAAAAGGGGAAAGCGCGCTCATCCCCACATCTCTTGCTTTTCAAAAAACCCCGGGGCTGGAAATCACAGACATAAAATTTCCCCAGGCCGAAAAAAAGAATTTTGATTTTTCGCCCCAGCCCATTGATGTCCTTTCCGGCGAGATACTGGTCAGGGCTACCCTCCGGGTCCAACAAAAGGCTTCCCTGGGGAAGCACGTCATCCAGGGCCATCTATCCTATCAGGCCTGTGAAGGAGCCCGGTGTCGAATGCCGGAAGAGGTCCCCGTCTCCCTCACCGTCAACCTGGTACCGTCGGATACCCTGGTGACCCTGCACAACCAGGATCTCTTCCTTGCAAAAGAACCTTCGCCAGGGCCCGGGACAGGCACCGGACCTTTCAGACCGGGAACAGGATTTCTCCTTTCCCTGCTCGGTATCTTTCTGGGTGGCCTCGCACTCAACCTGACACCCTGTGTCTACCCCCTCATTCCCATCACGGTTTCTTTTTTCAGCGGCAGGAAACAGATGCCCCCCGGGCACGCCATGCTCCATGGACTCCTTTATGTGGGCGGACTCGCTCTGACCAATTCCATCCTGGGTCTGTCCGCGGCCCTGTCCGGAGGATTGTTGGGTTCCGCACTCCAGCACCCCTGGGTTTTGATCTTTGTTGCCTGTGTCATGGTTGCCCTTGCCGCCAGCTTTTTCGGCCTCTGGGAACTGAGACTCCCTACCCGGCTCACCACCGCTGCATCCAAGAACTATGGCGGATTTTTTGGTTCATTTTTTATGGGTCTGACACTTGGGATCGTAGCCGCCCCATGTATTGGACCATTTATCCTGGGGCTACTCACCTATGTGGGCCAAACCGGGGATCCCTTTATCGGGTTCATCTACTTCTTCGTTCTGAGCCTGGGGATGGGTATTCCCCTGGCCCTTTTGGGGATTTTTTCCGGGGCGGTCCAGCGGTTGCCCCTGTCCGGGGACTGGATGCTCTGGGTAAGAAAACTCATGGGATGGGTTCTTCTGGGAATGGCAGCCTATATCCTGAGCCCGCTTCTCCCCAACAACTGGGGGTTTCCATCCGCCCTGGCACTCCTCCTCATCCCGGCAGGGATCCATCTTGGCTGGATAGACAGGAGCGGCAGGGCCCCGGGCAAATTCACCTATTTCAAAAGGGTCCTGGGCCTGCTCATGGCTGCTGTGGGCTGTGTTGCCCTCCTCTGGCCAGCCGCTGAAGGGATCAGTGTCCAGTGGCTCCCCTATGATCAGAAAAGCCTGGCTGCGGCCGCTTCAAAGAAACAACCGGTCATCCTGGACTTTTATGCAGACTGGTGTGAGCCCTGCCGGGCCATGGACGAAGAGGTCTTTTCCGACCCCGGGGTTGTCCGCCTGAGTCAAAACTTTCTGACCATGCGGGTAGACTTGACAAAACGGCAGCCATATCAGGATGCCTTACTCAGGAAATATAAGGTGCGAGGAGTTCCTACGGTCCTTTTCCTGAATCGCGAAGGTCTTGAAGAGGAATCATTGCGGGTGGAATACCTGGTCAGCCGATCCCAGTTCCTGGACAGAATGTCCCGTGCCCTGAATGGCCCACCAAAATAAAAACAGCGCCACCATTATGTCCATGCCCGCAGTGAATATAGATACCACCCGTCCCACTTCGCGGGACTAGAGACACAGAGAACACAGTGTTTTTCATTTGCCGCCAGGAGGCCGGAAAATGAAAAGGTGCTCAGCAGCTTACGCTGCCGAATATAAAAATGATCTGGCGAATTTCAATTTGAGGGCCGTGCCCCAAATGGCCATTTTTTTGGCTGATTGTCGTCTCCCGATCAGCCAAAAAACAAAGAAATGCTCTGTGTCCTCAGTGACTTGTATGATGAAAATATGCGTAATTGTTCTTTGAAAATAAAAGCTTTCCTTTATCGGTAAAACCGTAAGAATGACGGAAGAGAAGGATTGTGTCTTGGGTCTCGAACCCGTCACAGAGTTTCTTCCTTCCGCCAGGTCTAAGTCGGGGAACAACTTGGTCCAAAGAGACCGGAGAACGA
>JAFDIX010000772.1 GCA_019307805.1 Deltaproteobacteria bacterium
TTCCTGAAGAAGTTCGGACCCAGAGGGGTGATCCATAGCTTTGCCTTGCCAGATGGAAAACAGAAAATCGAGGACACAGGCCCACTGACTAAGAAACGTATGGAAACAATCGATGACGACTTCGCTGCCCGGTCAATAGAATTTATCGAGAAACAGCACAAGGCCGGTAAGCCTTTCTTTGTCTGGGTGAATTTCACCCACATGCACTTCCGAACCCATGTCAAACCGGAGAGCAGGGGCCAATCGGGACGCGGGCAGTCGCCCTACCACGACGCCATGATCGACCATGACAAGAACGTGGGCACGGTACTCAAAAAACTCGATGACCTGGGAATTGCCGACAACACGATTGTCCTTTACAGCACAGACAACGGCCCACACATGAACACCTGGCCGGATGCCGGCATGACACCCTTCAGAGGTGAGAAGAACTCCAACTGGGAAGGGGCCTATCGCGTACCCGCCATGGTACGCTGGCCGGGCAAAATCAAGGCCGATACCGTCTCCAACGACATCATGTCGCACATGGACTGGCTGCCCACTTTGCTTTCGGCCGCAGGCGATTCCGACATCAAGGAGAAGCTGAAGAAAGGCCACAGGGTCGGGGATATGACCTATAAGGTGCATCTTGACGGCTACAATTTCCTGCCCTACCTGACCGGCAAGGAGCAGAAGAGTCCGCGTGAGGAATTTTTCTACTTCTCCGACGATGGCGACCTGCAGGCACTCCGCTTCAACAACTGGAAAGTAGTTTTCGCCCAGCAGAGAGCACCGGGCACCATGTTGGTTTGGAGTGAGCCTCTAGTAAATACGCGGATACCCTGGCTTTACAACCTGCGCACAGATCCGTATGAGCGAGCGTCTATCACCTCGAACACCTACTGGGATTGGTGGATGGACCATGCTTTCCTGTTGGTGCCGGCGCAGGGGTATGTCGGCAAATTCCTGGAGACTTTCAAAGAGTTCCCGCCGCGTCAGAAGGCGGCCAGCTTTACCATTAATCAGGTCATGGAAAAGCTGAATCCAGCGACTCACTAATTCACACTGTGATCTCCCACGGGCGGATCAAAGGTCAGCCAAACACAAAATTCAGTTGATGAAAAAAGCCGGCGGAAATTTAAGGTATGTTCGAAATACTGCCGCTGGCTTTTTGTGTCGCTGGTTTTGGGTGTTATGCTTTCTCCATGATGTAATCGCAATAAAATGAGGGGTATTCAATAGCATTTATTGTGTGAATTGGCGGCCGAGGAAACAATACAAAATATAATGCCGCCGCATTGGGAGGGTCATGTCTCTGCAGGATAACCAGCCCAGCGGACGTTTGCCGGTGAGCGCCGGGTTTATCTTGGTTCTGCTCTGCTTTTTGTGGGGCGGCAATGCGGTGAGCATCAAGTTCAGCAACCAGGGTATGCCCCCGCTCATGACAGCCGCCTTGCGTTCTTTGGTTTCCGGGGCCTTGCTATGGGCCTATGCTCGCATGAAGGGCCAGGCGGTGGCCTTTCCTCCGGGACAAACCCGCCACGCCCTCGTGATCGGCCTTTTGTTCGGCCTGGAGTTTTTCTTCGTATATTGGGGCTTAACTTTCACCCCGGCCTCGCGTTCGCTTATCTTTCTTTACACCCATGCCTTTTGGGTGGCTTTGGGAGCGCACTTTCTTTTGAAAGACGACCGTCTGACCCCTGCCAAGCTTTTCGGTTTGGTGCTGGCTTTCTGCGGGGTGGCGGCAGTGTTTCAGGCCCGTTCCCCGGAGCTGCCCCCCTTTTATTGGGTAGGGGATCTGATGGCGCTGTCCGGGGCCATATTCTGGGCCGCCACCACCTTGTATGTTAAGCGCATCACCGAGAAGGTGAGCCTGAATCATTATCAAACCCTGTTCGCCCAGCTCATATACTCCATTCCCGTACTGGCCTTGGGATCGGTTGTGTTCGAGTTGCCACCGGACTTGGATCTTACCCCATTAGTATTGGCCTCGCTTTTTTATCAGAGTGTAGTGGTGGCTTTTGCCTCGTTTCTGGTTTGGTTTTGGTTGATTCATCGGCACACGGTGAGCCGATTGGCGGCTTTTACCTTCTTGGCTCCGCTTTTTGGGGTGATTTTGGGCGGGTTGATTTTGGGTGAACCGGTGACTTTATTGGTTTGGATAGGGTTGGCTTGCGTGGCAGGGGGGCTTTATGCGGTGAACCGATGATAAGAATTATTGCCCATCAAAACTTGTGATATCTAAATGCACAATTCCAAAAGTTACCGTTGCGTTTGCGGTTGTTAATGAAGCTCCCCGCAGCAAGCTGCGGGGTATCAAAGCGAAATTGCGCCGAAGCCAACCCGCCTTCGCTCTAAAGAGCTTCGGCGCGGTTCGCCACGCCATTCATCCCTGTAGCAAGCTACAGGGTACTCTCTGGCGAAGGCGAATAAAAGTCCATAATTTCCAACATTACAACATGGTTATCGTTATAAAATTCCGCACCTCAAAACTATAGACTAACGATAAATAGTCTTCCATTCGATATCCAAATGAATTGTCCGATCAAATCTTAGCATTTTCAGGTTGTTTCGCCCAAAAGGGACGCAGCCGCCTGAATCGCCTCCTGTGCACTGGTAACGTACCGGACTCCGGAAATATCCTTCCAGGTCTCGAGGCCGATGACGGGCTTCCCACCTTTGAGGGCCAGGGCAATTTCCGACAGGGTTCCATAGCCCCCTGAAATGGCAACGAGTACGTCGGAAGCCCTCACCACCAGCAGATTTCTCCCGTCATAAAGTCCCGTGGGCAGGGGAATGCTGATATAGGGGTTGGCCGAATCCTTGTCCATGCCGGGCAGGATACCTACGGTGGTCCCCCCGGCCTCCACACACCCCCTTGCTGCCGCCGTCATCACACCCCCAAGGCCGCCGCAGATAAGGATCCATCCCCGTCTCCCTATTTCGAAGCCCACGTCCCGTGCAAGCCCGGCAATGGCATCCGAACAATCCCCTGCCCCGATAACCCCGATGTGTTTCTTCATCTCCGTCACGGCAAAGCAGTCAAAATAAATCTCCCTGAGCCACAGCTATTTTTTTGGAGGACACACAGACTGAACTTTATAAACGGTAAAATTGTAATTATTCTTTTTGTACTCGATAAAGAACTCATAATACCGTTTATTTACTTTGGTCCCACACCCGATGAATGTGTTTTTCTTTACAAAGGTGGCCCGTGGTTTGAGAATATTGTCCTCCCACAAAGGTTTTTGTTTAAAATCCTTCCAAACAGTGTCACCAACTTTTTTCGTAGAGGTTTTGCCGGTTTTTCTGTCCAGCACATATTGGGTCCATTCTCTGGGATGCTGAGAGTACCGTTTCTGCTTGACGAATATAATGGGATCATCGGTGAGATTCTCAAAGGTCCAGTTATGGAAATCAAAATAACCTTTTTGCCATTCAATTTTATAGGCTAAATCTCCCTTGGGCTGTTTCCCTAAATAATCGCAGGTCACCCGTAATATTGGAACCCCCTGGTTGTCCTTAACCACCAGTTCAATATTTCTAGTAATTTTTTCTGCAGCAGGCTCTACCTTTTTCATACATGCGACGTTCACTGACAAAAATAAGAGCACGCTCAAAAAAACAAGTATCTTTTTCATGGGTATCTCCTAAAAAAGGTTTAAAAAAAATGGTAATAAACGTGAACAAGCCTGACAAGATGATAGCCTATTCCTTTTTTTTGTGCAAATACCCTATCCCACACCATTCAGGTGATATTCCTCAAGTAAAGGATCCAAGCCCATCGAAGATCCCGCTAAGCGGGGGAGGACGTGGCTTTCCAGAAACCAATAAATCTCTGCTAACGGGCTTTGACAGGGGTCTCCGATTGTGATATCTGGTCTTGTCCTTGTGAAAGAAGGTCAGTGGTCTCATGATATTGACAAACGGTCTATCTAACTAATTTTTTTAGAAAAAAGGCTCATGGCTAGAAAAGACAGAAAAAGAATTCTTCTCCCCATTGCCCTGGTACCTATCTTTGTTCTCCTGGCCGTCTTTGTATGGTTTATTTTTTTCTGTTTTGAAGGGGAGAAGCCTGTCATTACGCTACAGCCCCGTCCTGAGTTCCTCTCCAAACACCAGAAATTCACAATGACGATCACGGACAAGAAAAGGGGTTTGAGGAGACTCCGGGTTTCCCTGAATCAGGAAGGAAGGGAAGTCACTGTCTTTGAAAAGAAATTCCCCTTTGAAGGGCTGCTCAATCGCCAGGGGGTGCATCGTTTTGAGCAGGAATTCTCCATTGACCCGAGTTCCATCAGTAGAGCTTCAGGTTCAGGCCTGGGATTATTCCAGAAGGCGAGGTGGTGACGGGAATCTTGCGCTCATTCAGCACAAAATGATGGTGGATACGATTCCACCCTCCATCCGGGCGGTGAGTCGAATGCACAATATCAACATGGGCGGCTCCTGTCTTGTGGTTTATCAGACTTCTTCTGATACTAAAAAAAGCGGTGTATTTGTGGATGATTCATTC
>JAFDIX010000148.1 GCA_019307805.1 Deltaproteobacteria bacterium
GGACGTATGCCCGTCACCGAGGGTCTCGGGCTTCCCCTGGGCTATCCCAGCGCCTGGACCTGTTCGCAGGTAGTCAATGATTTCTACAGGGTGTACAAGCCCAAGGAATGGAACAAGGTCAAGCTCCTTGTGCTCCATGGTGCGGCACCCAGTCTCGTCATCTCCAAAAAGCCGGTCCGGAGACTTGCCGATCTCAAGGGCCTGACCATCAGGGCTCCCGGAGTTGCCGGTGAAATCATCAAGGCCTTGGGAGGCACCCCGGCCCCGACCCCCATGATGGAGGTCTATGATGCCCTTGCCAAGGGTGTGAACGACGGTGTGTACACTCCCTATGAGACCCTCAAGACCTTCCGTTTTGCCGAGGTTGTGGGTTACACCACCATATCGTGGCAGGTAGGCAACACCTATCCCTTTTACCTGATCATGAACAAAAACAAATACAACAGCCTCCCCGATGATCTCAAGATTCTCGTGAATGAGCTTGCCGGTGAGTTCCAGGAAAAATACGCCCTGCAATGGAATGAGATTGATCTGGTGGGCAAGGCCTTTGGCGCCAAGAAAGGTGTCCAGTACATTGAGCTCTCCGATGCTGAAGCGGCTGCCTGGAAAAAGGCCGTGGAGCCGGTTATCGACAACTACATCAAGACCATGGTCGGTAAGGGATTCCCCGAAGCAGAGGTCAAGGGCTGGATACAGTTTATGCGGGATCGGATCGCCCACTACACCAAAAAACAGATGGAATTCAAAATTCCTTCAGCCACAGGTCCTGCCGGCATGAGACCCGAAGCCTACGTTCTCAAATAACAACATAACAAACACGTAACCCCGCACTCTACCCTCTCCCTGCAGCGGAGAGGGTAGGCCGGGAACGATTGCCAGGCAGATAATGATGCTGGAAAAGTTTGAAAGATTCAACCGTCGGATCAGCGGATGGATTGAGTGGATCGGGTTTGGCGCCATCTTTCTGATGGTGGCCCTCACCTGCGTGGATGTCATCGGGGCCAAGGTTTTTCGCATGCCCGTTTTCGGCGCCCTGGATGTCATGATGCTCGCCCAGTTGATCGCCATATCCTTTGCAGGGTCCATGGCGCTTATTCTCGGAAGACACGTCCAGGTGGAATTCTTTGTCCTCATCCTGCCGAAACGATTTCAAGCCATTGTGGATTGCATTATTCAGTTTCTCTGCCTTGTCTTTTTTGTAATCATTGTGTGGCGCCTCTTTCTTCATGGCTATCATCTCCAGATAGGGGGGGAGGAGTCCATGACGGCACGCATACCCCTGGCGCCTTTCACCTATGCCGCTGCCGTGGCCTTTATTCCTATGTGTCTGGTGTTTTTGCAGCAGTTTTTGTCGGCTATTTTTCGAGTGGTAAATAATGAATCCTGAGACAGTGGGTATTATTGGAATAGGACTCCTCCTGTTCCTCTTTCTTATCAGAATGCCGGTGGCCTTTGCCATGGCCTTTGTGGGGTTTGTCGGCTTTGCCTTTCTCGCGGATACCGGCCCTGCCTTCAGCCTCCTGGCCGCGGATATCTTTGAGACCTTTTCATCCTATCCCCTGTCCGTAATCCCTATGTTCATCCTCATGGGGTCATTCGCCTTTGCCTCGGGCATCAGTCAGAGGCTCTATAAAACGACCAACGTCTGGGTGGGACATTTCACCGGAGGGCTGACCATTGCCACGGTGCTTGCCTGCGCGGGCTTTGCCGCCATCTGTGGGTCCACGGCCGCGACAGCCGCCACCATGGGAAAAATCGCCCTGCCTGAGATGAAGAAGTACAAATACGACGATACCCTGGCCACGGGAACAATCGCATCCGCAGGAACGCTTGGCATTCTCATTCCCCCCAGCACGGTACTCATCGTCTACGGAATTCTTGTGGAGGAATCCATAGGGAGACTCTTTGTGGCGGGAATATTACCGGGAATCCTTTTGAGCCTCTTTTTTGTCGCCACAGTGGCCATCCTTTGTTTTCGCAACCCCCAACTGGGCCCTCCGGCTCCAGCGACCACCTGGAAAGAGAAGATCAAGGCGACCGGCGGTATTGTGGAGGCCGTAATTCTCTTTTTCCTGGCCATCGGTGGTCTGTTTTTAGGCTGGTTCAGCCCCACCCAGGCAGGGGCCATTGGGGCCGGTGGCGCACTGATCATCGGTCTGATCCGAAGAAAACTCACCTGGCAAACCTTCCTTGAAGCGGGAAAAGACGGATTGCGAACCGGGTGCATGGTGCTCTTCATAATAGCCGGTGCCGTGGTTTTTGGCCACTTCATGGCCGTGTCCACCATACCCTTCCTTTTGGCAGACTGGGTAGGGGCCCTTCCCATCCAACCCATGGCCATTATGGGGGTCATTATATTCATCTATTTTATGGGCGGCTTTTTTATGGACTCCATGGCCCTTGTCGTGGTCACCGTCCCTATCTTTTATCCTATCGTTCAGAAGCTCGGCTTTGATCCTATCTGGTTCGGAGTCATTATCGTGCTGGTGGCCGAGATGGGTGTCATCACACCGCCCGTGGGGGTCAATGTCTTCGTCATCAAGGGGATTGCTCCGGAGATACCACTGCATATCATTTTTAAAGGGATCTTTCCCTTTCTTTTCGCCCTGATCTTACTCACCATCATTATCATGTTCGTGCCGCAGATTGCGACATTCTTACCCGACCTTGTCTCCAACTAACCAGGGAGGATGCATGATGGAATCACAAATTACGGAGATGGAAGAGTCTGGTGGGTGGGAGCCACTGCGCTGGACCGACGAGGAGAAATATCCCGAGCCTCCGAAGCTTATCATCCTGTCAGCAGGACCGGGGGCAACCATTGCAAAGGAGCAGAACCCCCACCTTCCCATGAACCCTGAAGAGATCGTTGAAAATCACGTGGGCGCCTACAATGCGGGGGCTGCAATGGTGCACGTCCATGTCAGGGATGAAAATGGTTTTCCAAGCTATGATCCTGAACTCTACAAGCGCGTTATCCTGGAACTCAAGGATAGATGCCCGGACATTATTATCGATTGCTGCTTCGCCCTTCCCTTTGAGAATGACAGTCTCGAGATCCGGTTGGAGCCCTTGTGCAAGCTCGATCTCCCCATTGAAACAGGCGTCATCTCCGGAGGCACATTCAACGTGATGGGCCAGACCATTTATGTCAACAGGGAGGATTATCTAAGAAAATGTGTCACCTACCTGCAGGAACATAATATCAGGCCGGAGATCACCCTGTATAATGTAAAACAAATCGTGGACATGAAGCGCTGGGCCATGGATTCCGGCCTTGTAGAAAAACCCTTGTTAAACCTGAGTTTGGGCCTCTTTGGGGATCCCGCCCAGAGGGATGTGCTGCAGACATGGCTCAGGTACGTGCCGCCGGAGTGTGACTGGATCGCTGAAACCGCGGGCAGAAACTGGCTTCCGGTAACCGTTGAGGCAATCCTGACAAACCAGGGGCATGTGCGGGCGGGCATGGAGGACGGTATTTACATGTACGCCCACAGGGATGACCTCATCAAGAGTTCTGCTGAAATAGTGACCAAGGTGCGAAACATTGCTGAAGAACTGGGCCGGGAAATAGCCACCCCTGCAGAAGCAAGAGAAATCCTGGGGTTGCCGGGAAAATAGTGAATGAAACGCATATTCCCTTAGTGGCTCAGTGCTTCGATAACCGCGTCGGGTCTCTCGTCTGCTATCTTGAGCAAGGCACGGGCAGGGCCTTCAGGTCTGCGTCTACCCTGTTCCCAATTCTGAAGGGTTGAAACACTTACGCCTATCATCAATGCAAACTCCGCTTGCGACTTTTTCAGCCTCTGTCGAATGCCTTTTATGTCAGCAGGGTCGAAGTGGAAGGCTCTGCTCGCCTCAATCTCTCCACGTTTGATTTTGCCTGCTTGTTTAATACTCCCGACAAGGTTATCAAAATCCTTTTTTCTCATTTCAACTCCTCCTTAACGAGTTTAGTCAAGACCTTCATTTGCGCCGGAGTGAGATCCTCTTGCCTACTTTTCGCGTAAGCAAGCAGCATATAGAAGGTTTCCTGCTTTTTGTCCCAGTAGTAGATCACTCTGCACCCACCCCGTTTTCCCTTTCCCTTTTGACTCCACCGAAGTTTTCGAAGTCCCCCGGCCCCGGGGATTAACACCCCTTGTTCAGGACGAAAAAGTAGGGCAAGCTGCAAAGCGCGGTATTCTTCCTCTTCAAGCAGATTTTGGAGTTTTTTAGTAAAGATAGCGGTTTCGATGAAATGCATAATCAAATATACGCCATTGGCGTATAACTGTCAAGGTATTTCCTTGGAGTTTATCAAATGAATGAGGATTGACGTGGGACACCTTTTATATTATGTTGCCCTGACAACGTTGTTATAACACCGAAATCGAAAAGGATCCTCCCATGAGTATTAAATTCAGTGTTTTTCCGGTAGACAATTCTCCCGGATTTATTGTCCATCTCCTGGACACCCAAATGAAGGCCGGTCTCAAGAGGGCCTTCCAGTCCAAAGGTTACAATATCACCCCGGAACAGTGGGGCGTCCTCAGCCGACTCTGGGTGAAGGACGGTATTCATCAAAATACCGTGGCCAAGAGGACGTCCAAGGATCGCCATACCATTACAAGAATTCTGAACCTGCTTGAAAAAAAGGGGCTCATCAGAAGAGTCCCCGATCCTGAGGACAAAAGACGGGTCAATATCTACTTAACCCCTGAGGGGAAAGGCCTGAAAAGCAAGCTTTCGCCTATTGTGATCAATTTCCTGAAGAAATGCTTTGCCGGGCTCGATGAGAAGGACTTGAAAGAGATGGAAAGGATTCACCGGCGCATACTAAAGAATTTGAACTCATCGCCGAAGCGATAACCTTGTGCGGTAACTCCCCACCCTCTGATTTGACGGCATATTTGTCTCCATGGTGATGGGGAATGGCGTTCTGCATGACCATCAAGAAAGGGAGGAATCATTATGTGCAAGCGTAAGTCATTATTTCTCATCATTGCAGCCGCATCACTTCTCCTATTCACGACACCATCCCATTCCTTTTCCATGACGGGTGATGAAGTGGCCATGGCGGTGGAGAAGGCGCGCAGGGGTTTTAAAGACTCTGAGTCCAAACTCGTCATGACTCTTATCAATGCAAGTGGCGCAAAATCATTGCGTGAAATGGCGTCCAAGATGCTTGAAAAACCCGAAGGGTCGCAAACGGATGGAGATATGTCGATCATCACGTTTTTAAGCCCCGCCGATATAAAGGGAACAGGCCTTTTAACCCATGAAAAACTAGACAGGGAAGACGACCAGTGGCTCTACCTGCCCGCCCTTAGAAGGGTCAAAAGGATTGCCAGCAAAAACAAATCCGGGTCATTCATGGGATCAGAGTTTGCCTACGAAGATATCTCATCCCAGTCCGTGGAGAAATACACTTACAGTAAGGCTGCCGGCGAAGAAACCGTAAACGGGATTCCCTGCTACCGGTATGAGAGATACCCGAAGAGCAAATATTCCGGGTATACCAAACAGATTGTCTGGGCAAATAAGAAGAATTTTACCACAATAAAGACTGATTACTTTGACAGAAAAAAGGAATTGCTGAAAACAGCCGTCTTTTCCGATTATAAAAAGATAAAGGGCATCTGGAGAGTGGGAAAAATTTACATGAAAAACCTTCAGAACAAAAAGGAGACGATTCTGGTCTGGGAAGCGGACGATATACAGGGTGGTCTGAAAAAGCGTGATTTCAAAAAGAGGATGTTGAGCCGCCAATAAAGACACCGGGGTATATCTGAAATCTCAAAGGTCTTTGGTATGTTTGTCTACGGGAAAATCATATCTCAAAAAAACCCCTCATTATTTTTTTTTATTATTATACATGTTGTTTTCTATCTGTTTTGTACCCCGGCCCGGGCAGGGGAAAAAAAGATCGAAGCCCTGGGGGGAGACATAACCTTTAAAGGCAATGTGGGGATTAATTACAAGTGGTACCTGCAAAAACCGGAAACGAAGAGGTCATACAATCTTGCGGGAACCGGTGAGGTGGAGGCGACATACGAGAAAGACGATTTTTTCGCAAAGGTTTTGATCGCAGGGCTCTATGACACCCACGAGGAGGAAAGAAATTTTTTAAGGGCCAATGAGGCATACCTACGATATGATTTCCAGGAGCAGGAGGCCAATGTCACCGCAGGAAGGCAGATCCGTTTCTGGGGGGCTCTGGAGGTCTATAATCCCGTTGATATCATCAACACACAGGATCTGGCCTATGATCCCTTTAATATTTATAAAATAGGAGCCAACCTCATAAGTTTCGGAAAATATTTTGAGAACAGCGGCATAGAGTTGATTGGAAAGTTTTTTGAGCAGGACCAGCCATTCCCCGGACCCCAATCCCCCTACTTTATCTTCCCCGCCTTCCTCGTTTACAATGAAAATATTATCACTGAAGAATCTGATGCGCGGCCTACGGTTTATCTAAAATATTCAGGTTCCACGGACACGAAATATCCCCTTGATTATGCCGTTGTCTTGTCCAACGGCTACGACAAACAGAGGCTTATCACCTTGACCGGCCCCAATACCCTCCAACAGAATGCCTATATCGCATCAAAGATCATGACCTTCGATACGGTCGTTATTGATGCCACCCTGCTGAAACTTGAGGCCTCCTACACAGACATCAAGGACAACACGGTTCTTTCTGATTATTACCAGTTGGGCGCAGGCATTGAACACACACTGGAACAGATTTACAGGGGATGGGATCTGGGACTGATCACGGAATACTATCTGTACAGGATTACGGATAAATCCAAGTTTGATGATCTGAGGCTGTTTCAGGTATTCCAGAATGATCTGTTTCTGGGGTTTCGCCTGACATTCAATGATGCGGGTTCGAGTGAGATTGTCGGGGGCGGCATCATTGATATGGAATACCGCGATGAGATGAGTCTTTATGCCAAATTCAGAACGAGAATTTTTGATAAGTTCATCATTGAAGCGGATATTCGGAAAATTATTCCCAACAATGAAGATGCACC
>JAFDIX010000773.1 GCA_019307805.1 Deltaproteobacteria bacterium
CCGCGTTCCCATATTTGGAGGAAGCTCTGGGGACTATTTTCAATACGGTCCCAATTACCAGATGGTAAACCAAAACGTCTCCACTGATGCCGTCGCCCTCGCATTTCTCGAAACAGAAATCCTCTTTGGTTTGGGAATGTCCCACGGTTTTTCCCCCACCACAAAGCGGGCTCTGGTCACAAAGGCCTCGGACCATACGGTGCATGAGTTTGACCATCGTCCGGCTGCAGAGGTCTATGCCGAAATGCTTGGAATCCCTGTTGGCCGAATCAGAGAGAACCTCCCTGCACCACCGTCGCCTCTCAATGAGTTCCCTTTCGGCTCCATCGATGTCTATGGAAATTCACTCCTGCATGTCCCGGAACGTATCCTCAATGATGGCTCCATCCAGTTCCCGCATTTGATCGGAAATGACAGGGTTATGACATTGATGAAGGCCGACGAAAAGGAGATTGTAAAGGCCGGGCTGTCAGCCTATGAGAAGGCCGTTCGTTACGGGGGGCTGAACAAGCCTTCACTGGTGATGATGTTTTCTTGTGCCTTGAGATTGACGGGTGGGGATGATCAAGAAGAAATCAGGTTGGTGCGTGAAAGAGCCAATCTGCCGATCTGCGGATTCTACACGTATGGAGAACTGGGCGTCTTTGACGATGGGCTTCCGGTATACAACAACCAGTCTGTATCGATCTTGGTCTTTTCCGATGAACTCAACCCTGTGGCATCCCTGATGCATCAGAGCAAACGGATCTACCATGAATTCAAATCCCGATTGGACAGAAAAGCCTCGCAAATAAAATCCATCAGCAAGATCAATCAGATCATTCAGGACGGAACCGATGTGGGACTTCTCCTAACTGCTCTGACGGTAGAACTTGCCGATCTTTTTCCCTGGGCACATGGCGCATTCTACCTACCGACGGATGAATCAGACACCTATTCCGTTGCCAGCGCTTCTGACCTCGGGGAATTCCCCAAACGGATCCGTGCGGACGAGAAGAGTTCAGAGCATACCTTCTTCTATCTGGACAGCCCCGGCAAGCGCTTCGGGGTCATGGTCCTTAAGCAGAGGTCCGGCAGGCCGACCCCTGTGGAGGAAGACATGGTTTTGGCCGAAACCATAGGCCGATTGACCGCAACCGGACTTCATCGAATCGAACTGGACGGACAGCTGGATGTTAAACTGCAGCAGCTGGAAATCCTCAACCAGGTTGGGCACGAGCTATCAAAGTCGACGAGCAAAAGCACCCAGCTGCAAAACGTGGTCAAACATATTCGACGCATCCTGAAACTCCCCTATGCCAGTCTCTGGCTCGTGGATCGAACCCGTCACCTGCTGGTGAAAGAAGCTATTGACGGGGATTCGGACTTCACGATAGGTCGCGTGGAAAAGGAAAATGATGAGAGGTTGACAAGATGGCAGATCGAAAACAAACGGCCGTTCTTCTTCACCAAGGCAAGCGAAGATCAGCAACCCTTTGAGCTGGTTCTTCCTTTTCCCTTCAGCTTTGTAACCATTCCGGTCTTCTACAAGAAGCAACTTCGAGGCGTCCTCAATCTCTATTCCAGACAACACCTTAAGTGGTCTTTGCAACATAAGCGCATTTTCGAGAATATGGAGTTTCTCCAGAGTATTTCCACCCAAATCGCCATATTTATTGAGAACCGGTCCCTGCACAAAAATGCCACCTTTTATAAAGAGATCCATCACCGGGTAAAAAACAATCTACAGAACATCGCGAGCATCCTTCGCCTTCAACTCAGACGATTGGACCGCGTGACTGCCGAACAGGCATTGAGTGACAGCATCTCCCGCATTATCACCATCGCTTTGGTTCATGAAACGCTATCCCAGGGGGAAATCGGCATGGTGGATATGGGAAGACTGTTAGGGAGCATCAGCAAACTCCCCGAAACCGATTCCATGGTAAAATACGTAACCACCCTGGATGTTTCAGGGCCTCCACTTTTGATCCCTTCCAGAGAGGCCACGTCCCTTGCCCTGGTGATTAACGAACTGGTTCAGAACGCTGTTCAGCATGGGTTTGGCCATGGTGAGGAAGGGAAACTGGCCATTCGCGTGGAGCAGAAAAACGGCCAGGTTGCCATCACGGTTCAAGACAATGGGCCCGGATTGCCCCAGGGTTTTAAGGCCGAAAGGGATGGCAATCTTGGCTTTACCATCGTTCGGGCTTTAATCGAGGACGAGCTGAACGGTCAATTTACCATTAAGGAAGATCGAGGGGCACGGGCAAAAGTAACTTTCCCCTTGCCAGGACATTATTATCCCATGCAATGAAGGGAGGTCCATGATTTTTCGAATTCTAATCGCCGACGACGAACGTCTCCTGCGTATCGACCTCAAGGAATTACTGGAAGATCTGGGCTACCAGG
>JAFDIX010000774.1 GCA_019307805.1 Deltaproteobacteria bacterium
AACTGGGTTGGCGCCAGCCAGAATGGAAATGCCGCCTTTTCCCCTTTGCTCATCCGTATCGCCTGGCTCTCTAAAATCGCGTAAAGGATCCTATCGATGGAGCCTGATATGGAGGCATGGAGAAGCAGGGGGTGTTGCTTCTCTCCGTTGCTGTCTATATAGTTTATGTCGAACCTTTCAGTATTCTCCACGTCTATCTGAACCGTGGCCAGACAGGCCGCTTTGTTCAGGGCGTCGATGAAATTGAACTCCAGTTTTGCCACAAAGTAGAAAAAACGCTCATCCCACGTTTCAATCAAGGCTGGACGACCGCAGCGCTCAGCAAGTTCCTCCACAAAAGCTTGATTCTTATCCGCAAAGTCCCGAACAAACCGTATGGCTACCTCAAAATCGAGCTCAAAGCCCTCCATGCATTGAATGGCTATTTCTGTCTGTCGAATAAATTCCTCTTTAGCCTGGTCCACGTCTTTCGCCAGCGTGTGGAGATCCGGCATGGTAAAGGTTCGCAGTCTTTTCAGCCCGGCCAGTTCACCCGATTGCTCCCTTCTGAACGAGTAGTGCGTCAGCTCGTAGAGCTTGCACGGCAGATGGTGGTGAGAAATCTGCATGTCGTGCTGCATCAGGTACTGGCCGAAACAGGCAGCAAACCGGAGGAAGTACTCTTTTTCGTCCGATAAGAGCACATACTGCCGGGCAGGGAAACGCTGCAGGTACAAGTTGAGCTTGGGATGCTGGTAGTCGTACATGATGGGCGTCTCTACCTGCATGCCACCGTAATTGACGACCAACCCGCTCACATAAGTCTCCGCCAGCCGCTTCATCAGCTGACCCTTGGGATACCAACGGAAATTGCCGGGGTCAGCCGCGGGCTCGTAATCAACCAGTTCCATGCGCCTCATCAGCTCGATGTGTGGAGGCGCTTTATCAGAGATACGCGATCCCGAGGTCTCGTAGTTGTACAATTGTCTCAGACCTGGCCGCGTCTTAAATTCAAATTCTTCTGCTGGAATCCGTTCTCCTGTCGGCTCTATGATCATCCATTGAGACTTGAGCGTCTCTTCGGCCTTGATGGCTTTCGACTCGGCACCTCCCTCGGCCCCAGCCTTTGCCCCCTTGGCGGGCTGGATGGTCTTGGCCAACTCCGACAGGGGGTGCCCCTTGCACGAAATCTCGAAAGACTTGTAGTAACCGAATGGTGCCCTCAAGATCTTAAAATGGTCCCGGCTTTCAAGCTGCTCGCAAATCTCGTCTATCAGTCGCACGGCTACCCGGGGAGAAGATAGCCGACTTGACAGATGGGCATATGGATAGACCACAAGCTGATCCGTGCCCACCTGCCCGGCTAATGACACGACCGCCTCAATAACCTGGCTAACCACGGAACCATAATCAGCCTCATCACCCTTTTCTGCCGCCGTAAAGACCACCAACGATTCATCAACGTCACCCTCACGGCCCGCCTTCTCTAACTCACTGGCCATGGCTACCGAGGTTTCGCCTGTGACATGAAAGGAAAATCTGTCAGCGTGGATGAGAAGAATGCGCATGTTGCCAACCCCCATGAACAAACAAAAGGCATCTGGTGTTCCACGTACCAGATGCCTTCAATGTTATCATTCCCTATTTAGTTCATGATTGTACTTGGTGTCGTGGAGCCCATGTGTTCAAAACCTTCGAAAAAACCGAACCTTTTACAAGGGTCTCTATTCTCAAATGTGGTAGGCACGAAGAGATTTGAACTCTTGACTTCTACCGTGTCAGGGTAGCGCTCTCCCCCTGAGCTACGTGCCTGTGCGTCTTTTGCTATCAATCCCCACAGAGGGTGTCAAGCAAATTAGAAATTATATACGGCTACATACACCTAATGCAAGGACTTTCCGATCTGAAGGAAAATCAACGATGACATTACGATTCTTCCTGAAGCAGACCCAGTCCCCTGTAAATGTATTGAAGCCCTGAAACAATCGTCATGCCCGCTGCAAACCAGAAAACCGGCGCCTGGATGTGCGCCTGGGCCAGCCTCTGCACATGGAAACCTGATAACACAATAATAACACTGACAATCTGAGCGACTGTTGTGATTTTACTCAGGATGGATGGGGTCGGCTCAAACTCGCGACCGAGAATCGTAAGCAGGGCCACCCCGGACAGGATCACAATGTCTCGTGTAATCACAATAACAGCCAGCCAGCTCGGAATCAGCTCCTGGATGCCCAGGGTCACGAATGCGGTCAGCAGAAGCAGTTTGTCGGCAGCTGGATCCAGGTAAGTTCCCAGCGTGGTGTGCTGGCGAAAAATCCGGGCTGTCAGCCCATCCAGACCGTCACTGATGGCCGCAATGGCAAAAACCAACAGGGCACTTCCAAAGCGATGTTTGATTAAGAAAAGAGGCGTCAACAGGACGCGGAGCAGTGACAGTATGTTGGGTATGTTTATGGGATTTGAATGCCCCAAGGTCATCTCGTTCGTTCGCCTAACACTAGTTATGTGCTTACTGGATGGGCACAAGCTAAAGTATCCATAACAAATTGCAGAATGCAGAACAACGAATGATGAATGTCGAAGTGTTTGAGATTGGTGAAAAACTTCTTAATTCGCCATTCTGCATTCTGCATTCAATATTCAACATGTCCAAAGCTGATGAAATCGTAAAAAGTCGAAAATGTCCTCTTCCCGTCATTCCGGCCCCGCATCAAGTGCGGGATAAACTGCAGCCGGACACGTAGTGAAGCATCAGCGCTATCCAGTGTTCTCACGCACCTATCCAGTGTTCTCACGCACTTACAAACTCCTGGACCCCGTTTTTCAACGGGGTGACGACTTTTACGAAGGTTCTGCGCCGCCCCCGCCTACGGATCAGTGCTGGGTATCAGCTCCAGCTTCACGCTTGTATCGGAAACCTCGAAGATATTCACAGCAAAGTTCCCAAAATGTCTTACCATCAACTCATCTGCCAAGGCCCTGGCACTTCCCACGATGTCCACATCCATGGTCGCCTCACCGGCCTTGATACTACGCAGGTAGACGTTCTTG
>JAFDIX010000775.1 GCA_019307805.1 Deltaproteobacteria bacterium
GTCACACGGTCAGGCGTTTATAAATTGCAGGCAACATGATGGGAAGAAGTTCGACCTTGCGTAAAATGATACTCTGGGTCTGGGGGGAAATCCGTTGCAGATAAGATGCACCTTTTTTGTCGGATGTGATGATAAATGGATGAATTTTATGTTTGCGCGCTTCCTGTATCGCATTTTTGGTGTCCGCGATGGCGTAGTTCAGGCCGCCGTATTCATAATCGTAGGGGCGTCCATCGGTAAGGATGATCAAGAGTTTAACAGCCGCCGAAAGGTTATCGAACTTGTAAATGGCATGGCGAATAATTGCGCCCATGCGGGTGAGCTCCATGGGCTGCACGTTCCCGAGACGATACTGTACTTGCTCCCCGTAGGGCTCATGAAAGTCTTTGATGTGGAAAAAGTCTACCCTGAACCTTCCCTCGGAGGTGAATCCATAAAGGGCGTACGGATCTCCCAAAGAGTCAAGGGCCTCGGCCATCAGAACCATGGCCTCTTTCTGGATGTCGATCACCCGTCGGCCATGGACTCTGTTCTCTGTGGACTGGCTCATATCCAGAAGAAACAGCACGGCCACGTCTCTGATGCGCTTGTCCCTGCGGATATAAACGTTTTCATCCAGAAATGACCCCGAACGCTTATCCACGACCGATTGTACCAGCGCATCAATATCCAGGGCATCTCCAAAAGGCTGGGCGCGAAATTTTTGAAATTGCTCCGGCTTTAGCCGCGTGAACTGTCGTCTGATCAGGTTGATGATGCCGTGCAGCCGTGTCCGGACCTCCTCCACAAAAGGATTGGGGTCATCCTTGACGATGCGTTGTCGCACCAGGCACCAGTCCACTTTATAGTCGGATAAATCCTCATCCCATTCTTTATAAAAGAACGTTTTAAAACTCTCCTCCAGTTCTTCCGCATCCGGCGATAGAAATATCGTATCGAATATTTCCTGCAGCCGGCCCCAGAGACCCTCGACATCCCGTTCCCCGTCAGCCATCATACTCGTTACCAGTCCCTCCACCACCTCAGGAGGCAGCTCGGTATACTCGGCGGTTCGTTCTTTAATCTCTGCAATGGCTGCGGCGGTCTCTCTTACGAGTCCCGGGAGGATGTCTCCCCACCATGGCATGGATCCCTGCCATGTTTTTTTGACACCTCCGGGATAGGATGGCAGGAGACCCCCGTTTCCCAGTCCCTTCATTTCACTCAAAAGACCGGGTAGCTTATCAAGGAGCTTTTGGTCGGCCTCAAGATGAATTTTTATTGGATCAAAAGACTTTTTACCACATTCCTCTGTCCATATGTCAAAATCCTGTAGCATGGATTGGTGCAGGGCCATGAGTTTGAACAGGCTGAAATTGGGTGCCATATCAGGTAGATAAATGGTTTGGCCGTCGGTGGCGGCACCGCCTGTAAAACCCTTGACCATAAGGAGGGAACTATTCGACCGGATCCGCACCTGGCGCCCCAGATAGGCCTCACAAATAAGGGCCAGGGTGTTGCTCCGATCCTTGAGCGCCACTCCGGAGGCAATTCCGTCTCTTTTTTCCAGAGCCTTGAGGGAGGTGCCGCTAAAATAATTGATCAGATCTTCTTCTGTGCGACTGCCCTCGGACCGTTCGGCTTCCTTGAGTCCCCTGGCGCCCAAACCTTTTCCGGGCTTTCTCTTTTCATAGTCGGCCAGCCCTTCCGTCACCCATTCTATGGTTTCCGGGTCGTTAAGCATCAAACAAACCCGGTTCCCCTGCTCAATGAATGTTTCGGCCGCCAACGTGGACGTTTCCGATATCCGCACAGCCTGCTCCAAGAAAAACTTCCACCGGGATAACGGTGTGGTGCACTGGTCAACCACCGCCGCCTTTAAATAGGCTCTTACCGCCTTCCATCCTTTGTGCCCGGAGCACAGAGCGTCCAGGGCCTGCTCACCCCACTGGAATACGTTATCTGGTCCCAGCGTTTCCAGGGCGACTGGGGTTTGCTCCAGAAATATCACGGCCACGTCGACATCCAGTTTTCCCAAAAAATAGGCGAGGTCAATCCACTCTTCAATAAAATCCTCATCCAGGGGGAGTGACCGGACGGATTCGAAATAGGGTTTTACCATGGCCCAGTGAAGGACACTGAACCTCATGGCACCCCTGATCACTAAATGACGGATCGGACTTTTTTCGGCAGTCTCTATATATTTAAAAATCTGGATATAAAATTCATTGGCCTTCCAGGGTCGCCAATGGGAGACGGTCGAGCAGATTTTGGTGAAAGCTTCCCGACCGGCGGTGGTCAACTGAGAAAGGAGATGGGGGTTATTGTCAAGAAACTCCTGAAACGCGCTTTTGTGCTTTTCACTTCGGTACTTTTTAATTGAATCTTTATAATGGGTCAGCAT
>JAFDIX010000776.1 GCA_019307805.1 Deltaproteobacteria bacterium
ACGGGGAAGGAAGAATGCGGAATGGGAGCAATGAAGGTACGGAATGATTTCTCGCCCGCACCCTGTGGTCGCTAGGGCCCACAGCCGCCGTCGCCTTGAAGGCTTCCGTCTTCGCCTACGGCTACGCCGCGACAAGATGGCGTGCCAAGGAGGCCACAGAGTTTTTCAATCAGACAGGATTTACAGGATTGTCAGGATCTTTTTTGCCTTTCCAGAAGAAAGGCAAAAAGTGTCATTCCTCTGCGTTCTCTGCGCGCTCTGTGAGAGAAAATAAGCGGTAGTCATTTATGAAGAGAATAGATCTGGATAGACTTTTTGAACAGGGGATGATTTCTCCCCTGGACATCCGTTTTGCCCGGTTCATGGAACAGCTCTCAGGCAAGGAAAACACGGACCTGTGCCTGGCAGCCGCCCTGGTTTGCAAGCACACCCGGCAGGGCCATGTCTGTCTGGATATAGCCGGCATGGGCGGCAAACCCCTGGGGAATGGAGAAGACAGGGGGCCGGCCCTGGCCTGTCCGGAGCCTGAAAAATGGTGCGATCACATTGAAAATACCTGTGTGGTGGGAATTCCGGGGGAGTACACCCCCCTTATCCTGGATAGGGAGAACCGGCTGTACCTTTTGCGCTACTGGGAATACCAGCAGGGGCTGGCGGATTTTATCAAGGGTCGGATTCAGGACGCCGGAGATGGAATCGACAGATTGCTTTTAAAGGAGGGACTGGGCCGTCTGTTCCCATCAGGTCTCCCGGAAGTGGACTGGCAGAGGGTAGCGGCTGGGGCAGCATGCCTGAAGCGTCTGAGCGTCATCACCGGCGGGCCCGGCACGGGCAAGACTACCACTGTGGCCAGGATCCTTGTCCTGCTCATGGAGCAGGCCTTTCCCGGGACCCTCAAAATCGCCCTGGTATCACCCACGGGCAAAGGAGCGGCCAGACTTCAGGAGGCCATGGTATCCGCGCGAAGCGGTCTCCAATGCACGGATGCGATTCAGGAGGCCATGCCTGCCGAGACCTCTACCATCCACCGCCTCCTGGGAACCATCCCCGGATCCCCCTATTTCAGGCACAATGAGAAGAATCCTCTCCCCCTTGATGTGCTCGTGGTGGATGAGGCCTCCATGGTGGACATGGCCCTCATGTCCAAGACGGTGCGGGCCCTCCCCCCCCAGGCCCGCCTTATTCTGTTGGGGGACAAGGACCAGCTCGCCTCGGTGGAAGCCGGCGCTGTCCTGGGTGATATCTGTGACACGGGCAATGAACATCCCTATTCACATGGATTTTTCAGGGAGCTCAAATCGATCACCGGATATGATCTGAACAGTGGGGCAGGGGAGGGGGATGAGAAGCCCGGGCTCCAGGACAGCATTGTGGAACTCAAAAAGAGCTACCGCTTCGGGGCTGAGAGCGGCATTCGGATATTGAGCCAGGCAGTCAACGAGGGAGACCAGGACCGTGCATGGTCCATTCTTAACAATGGGGAACAGGGGGATGTTGCCTGGAGAAAACTTCCCGGGCCCGACGGTCTTCAGAGGTTGATTAAGGAAATCGTTTCCTCGGGCTTTACCGGGGGCATGCATGAAAAGGATCCAATGAAGACCTTGGGTCTCTTTGAACGATACCGCATCCTCTGCGGCCTTAGAGAAGGACCATTTGGCGTTGTCGCCATGAACCGCCTGGTACAAAGGATCCTGAAGCGGGAGGGCCATATCAGGCCTCATGGGCAGTGGTATGCGGGCCAGCCCATCATGGTTACTCAAAACGACTATGATCTTGGGGTTTTCAACGGTGATACCGGGATCATCCTGGAGGACCCGGAAAGGGACCATGATCTGCGGGCCTTTTTCCCGTCCCCGGAGGGCGGGCTGAAAAAGATCCACCCCATCCGGCTCCCGGAACATGAAACCGTCTATGCCATGACCGTGCACAAGAGCCAGGGATCGGAATTTGATCGGGTACTCCTGATCCTGCCGGATAGGGACTCTCCGGTCTTGAGCAGGGAGCTGATCTACACGGCCATCACCCGGGCCAGGGAGCATGTGGAGGTGTGGGGCACTGAAGGTGTATTCCGGGCCGCGGTCGGCCGCCGCACGGAGCGCACGTCAGGCCTTCGGGATGCATTGTGGAATACTTAATCAGACAGGATTTACAGGATTGTCAGGATCTTTTTTGCCTTTCCAGAAGACAGGCAAAAAGAGCGACCCTCTTGAAGGAGTGTAGCACCCCCCTTTCAGCCTCTTGCTATTTGAAAAAATAGCCATATAAATAGCCATATAAATATATTGACAGAATTGCCTAATCTGTATAAGATTGTACCATGAAAAAACGGTCAAATTTTGAATGGGATGCTACAAAAAACAAACTCAATCAAGAGAAACATGG
>JAFDIX010000777.1 GCA_019307805.1 Deltaproteobacteria bacterium
TTTGGGCAGGATTGGCTTTGACCAGAGTCGTCGAGATACATCGCCGTGTGCCTCGGCTTTGGTCAGGGCACATCCCTGCCCCTCATGACATAGGGTGCAGCCGAACCGTTCAATGGGATGTATCCAGGTAATTGTCGGCTCCGGGTGAGTTTGATACGGCACGGGCGCTTTTTCCAGCCCTTGAGAGTCTATGCCGAGATGACAGGTCTGGCACCGGTCCACCCGATTTGCCAGTGGCAGGTATATCTGTTTGACCCCGGATGCGGCTTTTCCCGGATCCGATGATATGCCAGTATGCTCCTGGAAGACCTTTTTAAAACCTTGTTGGTATTGTCCCCATTCAGGTCGGAATTCCCTCCACATCATTACACCGAGTAAAACGAGGATAACAAATCCTGAAATCAGTATTTTCAGGGTCTCCCTCTCGGCCAACTTATTATCATCTTTCATTAATGGACCTCCGGCCAGGCTTCCCAGGGCCAATAGAAAATCCAGTTGGGACCACGGCAAAAATATGTAAAAAAGATAAGACAAATGATGGCCAGCAAAATAATTGTAAACACAATATTCTGCCGTAATCGACTGCGGTGAAACCATACGCCGGTGGCTACATAGGGGCTATTGTCAAAAAATGGAACCAAAGCCAGCCAGGTCAATAACAGGCTGGGGATAATCACACCGCCGACAAATCCACCGTTAATCCGATATGGGCCGACACTGATAGTGGTGCTGGCAACGAGTTCCTGCAACCAGAGCAGGAACCACGGCGCCTTCGCGGGATTCTCCGCCATTATGGGATTGGCGGGTGCATTGAGTGGAATGCTGACAAACAATGCCAATAAGATAGTAAGAGCCGTTGTTGCCAGGGAAACCCATATGAGCCTTTTCAGGAACATGGGTGTTCGATTCAGCGCTTCATCTTTCTCTAAACCGGAAAAAGTTTGGGTGGCATTATTTTCTCCGCTGGAGTCTTCTTCAATGTTATCTTCACAGGCCATGCCGCCATCTGCTCGATTTCTCCAAAAATGGTATGAAATAAAAAGAACCGTCAGAAGGGGCAGCAGAAACACATGAAGGGCATAGATGCGAATCAGGAAATTTTGTCCCAGTTCGTTTCCGCCAAGAACAAAATATCTTAACCAATCACCGATTACCGGAATTGACTTCATTATATTTGTTCCAATGGTTGCCCCCCAATAGCCCACCTGGTCCCAGGGAAGGACATATCCGGTAAAGGCCATGCCCAGAGTGAGCACCAGCAGCATGATACCTGTCATCCAGTTGATCCAGCCATTGGTTTTTTTTCGCCGTCCTTTCTTAAAAGCGCCGGTGTAAAAAGTCCTGCACAAATGTAAAAAAACAAAAACTATCATGAGGTACGCAGAAATCCGATGAAGGTCGCGAATAAACCAGCCAAACGGGAAAATAAATTGTAGATCCTTTACACTCCAGTAAGCGCGTTCCACTGACGGGACATATCGCAACATTAGCAATAATCCGGTTGCACAGAGGATTGTAAAAATTACCGCAGCTATTGTGCCAAGATATAGAGAATATCTTATGGAATAACTTTCCCGGGTTACGTCGTTATCGGTGGGAAGAAAATGGATCCAGAAGATACGATCGATGGCATCGCTTTTTTGCAATGATTCAGCAGGATCCCAACCCGAAACGATTTTATTGGAAAGTCTGTTCCAAATACCCATGACAAGACTCCTTATCAAACTTAAACGGTGAGGCGACGGCTGGAATCCACCTCAATATTTTTATCGACGACAAGCTGCCGGTCATCGGCCGAAACAGATACTTCATATGCGGGGAGGGGAGTGGGGGCGGGGCCGGTATACGGCGTTCCGTCCCCAAAAAATCTGGACCCATGACAGGCGCAGTGAAATTCCCATTTCTCCTCAATCTCTTTCCCATGAATAGTCACCTTCTTTGCCTGGGTAAGTTTCTTAAAAGTGACGTTGCACCCCAGATGTGTACAAATGGATGAGAGTGCATGAAATTTATTGCCTTCCTTAATGACAAAGATACGATGTTTTGCTACGAAGTTTGGCCCATCACTGAATTGGTGGGTAGGCCCTACCTTGAACCGTTGGGGAGGTTCATAACGAGCCCTTGGGAAGAACGATTTGATGAAGGCATAGGCCGCCTGCCCTACAATGCCGCCAAAAACGCACACAAAGGCTAATATTTTCAACAAGTCTCTGCGCTTCAATGTCTTCATTTATGTCTCCTCGGCCAATCTCACACTTTAAAGGACGGCCTCAAATACTGCCTCGATAACCGCCTCCAGGTCCTTTAGGGGCACCTCCCCTTTGACAAAGACAATGGTTGATCCCTTTCGCTGATAGGCTGACCACAACTTCTCGCTCCTCGGGTCTCTTTTTAATCCTGGTCCTCTCTCCCAGGACCTCCTTGGTGACCTCCAGATTAAGGATAGCCGTGGCACGCTCAGGTGCCCTGAAGACCATTTTCACCACCACGATCTTGTCTTTTCCATTAGAGATAGTGCCTGAATAGCTGTACTTCATGCCATGGAACCCATAATCAGACCTGAATCCACCATAAAGGCCCATCTTCTTGATCTGTCTCATAAAGGGGGGATATCCAAAATTCATATGGATTATAAAATAGGCCGCAGTATTCGGGGGCAGGGACAAAAGCTCACCTCGATACCCTGCCACATCCACCAGGATACCCTTTTCCTGCATCCTGGCCGAAGCCAGGGACTTATCCCTTGTGGCCATCTCTACCCTGCCGTCCCTATAGGTGGAAAAATTGGTGTAGATCATACCATCATGATTCTCGTCATGATAGTTGATGAAATGATTGAATACGGTCTGGAAGTTCTCCGTCGTCTCAAGACCCTCCACGATTTTAGCAGGGTCGAATTCAACTTCCGCCATCGCTTTCAGGATGCACAACAGGTTGGAATAGGCATACCCCGCACTTATGTCCGGGTTGCGGCCGTATTTACCCCTGAAGGCTTTATAAAAGGGGGTCCATGCAGGGTACTGGACTGAATCCAGGTCCCCTGTCACGGTCTGATAGTGACCGCTTGCAATAGGGCTTAAGACTATCCGGCCAGGTCCCAGGTAGATAAGCGAATCAGGCACCAGGTGGGTGTAACCGGCAACCACCACACCATCCAGCCCTTTAGGGACGGTGGGCAGGAGTTCGGTCGATGCCCAGCCAGAGGATGCAATGACCCTCACATCAAGCCCTGAGGTCCTGATCCACTGCATGACGTTTTGTGC
>JAFDIX010000778.1 GCA_019307805.1 Deltaproteobacteria bacterium
GGGGGTTCCCCTGCTGGGTGAAATCCCCATTGATCCGGAGATGGTTGCGCTGGGGGATCGCGGAGAGCTTGACCAATTGGCTGAAAATGAAAACCTGGAGATAAACCGGGCCTACGACCGGATTTTGGAGAAATTACTCTAACCGGACCAATGATTTTCCTACCTAAAACCCATTTCTAAAACAGGCACCGGTTTTGTGTCCTAAAAATATCACTCAATAATATTTGAGGGCTTCAGCGTTTTGAATCTTCTCTTTGGGTCTAATTCCCCGTGGCTTGTCACAAGGCGTCATTCCGGCGAAGGCCGGAATCCAGAAATATAAACTGGATGCCGGATCAGGTCCGGCATGACATCTGAGACCCCGCTGCTCTGCGGCGGGTTAGGTCATTTCTGTGGGCAATGGAGAAGACCTCTACCTTTGCCCGCGCTTCTTCCTACTTTGGGTTTGACAAACCCCTGCCGGATAAATACTATTTTCCTTCATATGGAAACCAATACCGTTCTGGACGTAAGAAGCATAGAAGTCTTTGCCTGCAGTTGCGGGAAGAAATACGTTGTTTGGGGACTTTCAGGTGCAGAGATGCATTGGCCGGGGGGGGATGGGAATCGTCTATCGCGGCAGACAACTCTCCCTGGACCGCCTGGTGGCCATCAAGGCCCTGAAGTCCAGTGTTGCCACCAATGAGAACTTTATCCGTCGCTTCACCCGAGAGGCCAAAACCGCTGCCCAGATTATTCATAACAACATTGTTCAGATCTACTATGTGGGCCAGGAGAACCACACGTTCTTTATTGCCATGGAATACGTGGATGGTAAAAGTGTTCGTGATCTTATCAACGAACAAAAAGGGCTCCCCGAATCCCAGGCCGTGGATATCATCCTGCAGGCATCCCTCGGGCTGCAGAGGGCCCACCGGCACAATATCCTGCATCGGGACATCAAGCCCGACAATCTCATCCTCAACAAGCAGGGAGAAGTAAAGGTCGCCGATTTCGGTCTCGCACTCGATCTCGGGGAATCCCGCGTGCATGCCGGTCCTGCCAAGATAGAAGGCTCTCCCCATTATCTGTCCCCGGAACAGGCCATGCGAGAGGAAATGACCTTTGCCTCCGATATCTATTCCCTGGGGGCCACCCTGTATCATATGGTGACGGGTGAGCCTCCTTTTACAGGAAACTCTGTAGCCGCCATTATTGCAAAACACGTCACTGACTACCCAAGATCTCCAAGGGAAATCAATGGGGGATTGAGCAAGGGAGTATGTCAAGTGATCCAGAAAATGATGGCAAAACGTCCTGACGACCGGATGTCAAATATAGAAGAGGTCATAGCGCAGCTGAAAGAGATGACCGATGATCGCACCCGTACATTGGAGGTGGCTGGAACACACTGGTTTATGGAGGAGAGGGACGACTCTAAAAGATTGCGCGACATGATGGCCGTTCTTGAAGTGAACAAAGTGATCAGCCAGGAAAAGGACACGGACCGTTTGCTGCTGCGGATTATCCACGAGATCACCGGCGCCATGAATGCGGAAAGAAGCACCCTCTATATCTATGATCCCGAGAAGGTGGAGATCTGGGCCAAGGTCGCAGAGGGCCTGGAAGATCAGAAGATTATTCGTCTTCCCATTGGAAAGGGTATTGCCGGCGCCGTGGCCCGGGATTTGCGGACCGAGGTCATTAATAATGCCTATGATGATCCCCGCTTCAATCGGGAAGTGGATGACACTTCGGGTTTCAAGACAAAAAATATGGTCTGCATGCCCATCCTCGGCAGAGAGGCGGAGCTCCTGGGGGTCATTCAGGTTCTTAATAAAAAAGAGGGGGACTTTACATCCTATGATGAATCAATCCTCTCTGCACTGGCAGCCCATGTGGGCCTGGCCCTGGAAAATAACCTGTATTTCTGTCTGGAAAAACCGCACTGCAAAGAGGTTTGTGAGAGCGAACCTTTTTGAGAAAGGACGTGTGATTACCGTGAAAGATGGTAAAAGCATGGATTTGGAAAACATCCTGGACAAACTTGATCCGGATGAGCGGTCTTTTGTCACCGAGCTGATCGAAAGGGATCCCCTCACAGGGGTTTATAACCGGCGGAAATTCGATCGGGATTTGCAGCTCCTTGTGGCCATGGCAAAAAGGACCTCCAAAGGTTCAAGCCTGATCTTCATAGATATCGATAATTTTAAAAAATATAATGATACCCATGGACACCAGGAAGGAGACAGGACCCTTAGAGAGGTCACCCAGTCTATAGAGGGGAGCCTCAGGGACTATGACAGGATTCACATCTACCGCTACGGCGGGGAAGAGTTTGTGGTAATCATCCCCGAGACCACAACCAGTGAGGCCTATGCCATCGCCGAACGCATACGCAGGAACGTCAAGCACGCTACCGGAGTTACCATCAGCCTGGGCATATCCCATTGCACGGAGACATCAGACAGCCCGGACAGTCTCCTCGAGGATGCAGACAGGGCCCTTTTTCAGGCCAAGGGTAAGGGCCGGGACAAGGTCCAGATCTACAAAGACACACCCTGACATCTACCAGCCAAAAAATATCTCTCGCAGAGCACGCAGAGAGCGCAGAGACAACTCTAGCTCCTTACGTCCCGATTGTTTGACTCAATGAGTCGAACAATTTCGATTAGGTATTGCAATTAACAGGCGTTTTGAGTGTTCAGTGTTCAGGGGTTCAGAGTTCAAGAATGA
>JAFDIX010000779.1 GCA_019307805.1 Deltaproteobacteria bacterium
CTCCATGACAAAGATGAATTCCTCCCCCTCATGCTTGTAGGCAACCGGTTTATGGGTCTGTTTGGGTTCGATGGTGATCATAAAAGCCCTGAGGTGATCGTTCTCTGCGCCCGGACTGAGGGTCTGATAGGAATAGTCCTGGGTGCGCTTGGTAAATGCCTGGGCCCGCATATCCCTTATCAGGGCCTTATCTTCCCTGCTGAGAAAAGTGGCCGGATCAATTTTCAGGGCCCCTGCAAGTCGAAGGAGAAAACCGACAGGCGGGGTCATATCACCCTGTTCCACCTTCTCCAGGAATTCAGGCGACTCACCCGTAGCGCCTGCAAGGGACTCCAGGGACCAGTCCTGGGCTTCCCGAAGCTTTCTCACCTTGGCCCCGAAACTCTCACCTGCCCCGGCATCCTCGGAATCCTTTAGGGCATCCGCCAGCTTCCTCATGGTGGCCTGCTTTACCTTGTCCACAAACAGGGGGAGAAAGGTCTTGGCATCCGCTACAACCCCGTAATCAGCCACCTCAAACATGGGGGCATTTTGATCACGGTTTATGGCGACGATGGTATCCGCCTCCGCGATTCCCGCTGTGTACTGCACCGCGCCGGAAGTCCCTATGGAAATGAGTAAACGGGGTCGCACGGTCTTCCCTGTCTGTCCGATCAATCGCTCCTCATCCACCCAGTGCAAGAGCACAGGGGGTCTTGTGGCACCCACTTCGCCCCCCAGGGCGGTGGCCAGTTCACGGACGAGTCCGAAGTTCTCGGCATTTCCAAGGCCGGCTCCGCCCACCACCACGAAATCGGCATCTTCCAGATTCTTTTCTTCAAACGGCTCTTTTGTGCGAGACAGGAGCTTGATATTCCCGGGCACTTCAACCGGGCCTATTGCTATTGCCTTTTCAATGCCCGGATCCCCCTTTGCCTCAACCTCTTGAAATGCATGGGGCATGACCGTGGCATACCCCGTGCCGGATGTGTCAGAAAATGTGTTATCCGCCATGATCCGGCCGCCCCAGGAAGGGCACTTGGCTACGACCTTGTCATTATCCATCTGAATGTCCAGGCACTCAGCAATCAGACCGGCATTGTTGATTCTTGCCGCCCTGGCTGCCAGTTCCTTGCCAAAATCGGTGACAGGAAACAGCATAAGCATGGGGGCACGGCTCTGAATCGTTTCAGCCAGCGGTTTAGCATAGACGTCCGCCCTTGGCGGCATCATTTTCTTGTCATCCAGAACATAGACAAAATCGGCACCATGGGCCATAGATTGCCTGGAAGCGTCTTGAAGGGCAATTGCTTCCTTCAGAAGGACGGATTCCTCATTATCAGACAGGTCTGATGAACCCAGGAGCACCATGGCGGCCTTTCCGGAACATGACTCGGAAAGCACACGGGCCTTGGCAAGGACCTTGAGAGAGAGCCCGAAAAGCCTCTCATTTCTAAGGTCCCCATATACCCAGATCTCTTTTGCAGTTCTTTTTTTCATACAGAATGTCAACTCATCCTATGTGAGCAACCCCGATTCGGACAATCGCTTTGTCAGTTCATCGGCCTGATCTTCAGCCGAGCCGGTGAGAAACGCGCATTCTCTTCCCTTTTTGGCCGGTGTCAGGGAAACCAACCGGGTGGGAGAGCCCTTTTCACCGACCTGGTCCGGAGAAAGATCTATGTCTGCCAGGGTCCATGTCGTGATTTCTCCCTGCTCATAGGCCTCTCCAATCCCCAAAAGTCCCATATCCCTGGATTGAGCGGCAGCCTGGTGGATGGTGAGTGCTGCAGGTAGGGACAATTCATAGGACTCCAGAAAGCCGTCAGCACTGCGTTCAACACTGAGACCCGCAGCCTGTTTTTGAATGACACGGGCGCCGGTGACCAGGGGCAGATCAAGGAAGACGGCCGTCTCAGGACCCACTTGACCCGTGTCGCTGTCAGCGGTCCTCGTGCCAAAAAGGACCAGGTCAAAGGGTGACAATTTCTTAATGGCAGCACCAATGGCTGTGGATGTGGCAAGGGTGTCCGAACCGGAAAGGGCGGGGTCACTGATCAGGACCCCACGATCCACCCCCATGGCCATGGCCTCATAAAGGGCAAATGCACAGGACTGGGGACCCATGGAAAGGGCCGTCACTTTGCCTTGGAGTTCCTCTTTCATGTGCAGCGCCACTTCCAGGGCAGGTCGGTCAAAGGGGTTCAGTTCGCAGGAGTCGGATGAGCGAACCGCTCTTCCCTTGGGGGCGCGCATGATGACGGATTTAATGCAGACTATGATATGCAACTTGAAACTACTCCTCTAGGACTTCTCTCGCGATGACCATCCTGTGGACCTCGGATGTTCCCTCGTAGATACGGGTCGCCCTGGCGTCCCTGTAATAACGCTC
>JAFDIX010000780.1 GCA_019307805.1 Deltaproteobacteria bacterium
CTATGTCCTGATATTTTCCAAGGAAAAATAAAGGGAACTGGCCGCATGCAACCTGTACATGGGGCCAGTTCCCGAATATCCTTTCGTGAAGAAACTATTGTCCAATGTTGTGTTCTATATACCGGACAATATCCTCCGTGGTGGTTCCCGGGCCGAAGATCTCTGCAATACCCGCCTTTTTGAGCGCAGGGATATCTTCATCAGGGATGATACCGCCGCCCAGGACAAGGATATCTTCCACGCCTTTCTCATGCAGAAGTTTCATGACCTTTGGAAAAAGATAGTCGTGGGCCCCCGAGAGGATGCTCATGCCGATGACATCCACGTCCTCCTGGATGGCGGCCTCCACGATCTGCTCCGGCGTCTGTCTCAAGCCGGTGTATACCACCTCCATCCCCGCATCCATGAGGGCACTGGCAATGACCTTGATCCCCCTGTCGTGACCGTCAAGCCCCGGTTTGGCCGCCAGCACCCTGATTTTTCGCTTCCTGTTCATTTTCCCCTCCAGCTATATAGTCAAATCAGCAATCACGGTAGAATCTTATCATCTCTCACCGGTAGAACCGGTGGATGAATTACAGTTTAGCCACTGTTCCTTTTCAAAGGGTCGTGCTCTGTTGATATTCTCCAAAGACCTCTCTCAGCACATCGCTGATCTCTCCAAGTGTGGCATAGGCCTTCACCGCTTCAAGGATAGGCCCCATCAGATTCCCATCCCCTTCGGCCGCCTTTTTTAGCCCCGCGAGGCTTTCCTGAACTTCCCCCGCATCCCTTTCATCTTTGAGTTTCTTCAGCCTCTCTATCTGTGAGGTGCGTACGGTAGGATCCACCCGCAACAGGTTGCCCGGTTTTTCTTCTTCCACCTGGAAGCGATTCAAACCCACCACAACCCTTTCATCCTTTTCGATCTCCCGTTGATACCTGTAGGCGCTGTCCTGGATCTCCTTCTGGATATACCCTGTTTCAATGGCAGCGGCCGCCCCGCCCATTTCATCTATTTTTTCGATGTACTCTTTTGCCCTCTGGTGAATTTCCTCTGTCAGCCTCTCGACAAAATAGGATCCGGCCAGGGGGTCCACTGTGTCCGCTACCCCGGTCTCATGGGCGATCAGTTGCTGGGTCCTCAGGGCCACCTGAACGGCCTCCTCAGAGGGCAGGCACAGGGCCTCATCCATGGAGTTTGTATGCAGGGACTGGGTCCCGCCCAATACCGCTGCCATGGCCTGAAAAGCCACCCGCGCGATGTTGTTCTTGGGTTGCTGTGCCGTCAGCGTACACCCTGCGGTTTGGGTATGGAAGCGGATCATCATGGACTTGGGATTTTTTGCTCCAAACCTCTCCTTCATAATCTCCGCCCAGAGACGCCGTGCCGCGCGGTACTTTGCGGCCTCTTCAAAGAAATCAAGGTGGGCGTTGAAGAAAAAGGAGAGCCTTGGGCCGAAGGTGTCGATATCGAGTCCCGCTGCAAGTGCCGCTTCCACGTAGGCAATGCCGTTGGCCAGGGTAAAGGCCACCTCCTGCACCGCTGTGGAGCCCGCCTCCCTGATGTGATATCCGCTGATGCTGATGCTGTTCCATTGGGGCACTTTCTCAGCGCAATAGGCGATGATATCCGTGATGATGCGCATGGAGGGCTTCGGGGGGAAGATATAGGTCCCCCTGGAAGAGTACTCCTTGAGAATATCATTCTGGATGGTTCCCCTCAATTTCTCCTGGGGCACACCCTGCTGTTCCGCCACCGCCATGTACATGGCCAGTAAAACGGCCGCAGGCGCGTTGATGGTCATGGAGGTGCTCACCCTGTCCAGAGGGATACCGTCAAAAAGGGTTTCCATATCCCGGAGGGAAGAAATAGCGACGCCCACCTTTCCCACTTCTCCCCGGGCCATTTCATGGTCCGAGTCGTAGCCGATCTGTGTCGGCAGATCAAATGCCACAGACAGGCCTGTCTGCCCCTGCTCCAGCAGAAACTTGTACCGCCTGTTTGATTCCTCCGCAGTGGCAAAGCCTGCATACTGCCTCATTGTCCAGTACCTTCCCCGGTACATGGTCGGCTGCACCCCCCGTGTAAAGGGGTATTGCCCGGGGAAGCCGATGTGGTCCTGGTAGTCGATTTCCCGGGTATCGAGGGGAGTATAGACCCTTTCTATGGGGATACCGGAGGTATTGAAAAAGGATTCCTTCCGCTCTGGTCTTTTTTTCAGATTCTCCTCCACATCTTGATTCCATTCTGCATATTTCTCGCCCAATTCTTCTCGATCTTTTTTTCCCGGCATAGCCAATCCTCCAATTCCTTCATCACTAAATATACCTGGTATCGTGTCCCCTGAATACCTTCAAAATGAACTACCCCGCCGCAAGGGGCGGGGAACTTTGGTTATCCCCAGAGGGGATTTGCTTTGTTGGAAGTTCATAGATTGATTGAAATCCCAACTATCCAACAGCAAAAAAGTGAACGTCGAACCCTTGTCAGGCCATAGCCTTGGCGAAGGCTGATCGAACGCTCAACATCGAACATCGAATGTGGATGTCGCTTCGCTCCATTTTTTTTGATAAAATTGAAACGCCGAAGGTGTACC
>JAFDIX010000781.1 GCA_019307805.1 Deltaproteobacteria bacterium
AATTCCGGGATGAACTGCCGATGACCATGGTGGGTAAAGTACTTCGTAGAGTCCTGCGAGAAGAGGAACTGGCCAAAACAAAAACATAGGAACGTCGAACATCCAACGTCCAACGTCGAATTTTGAATAAGGCATGCTAAATTTTTTATAAAATGGCCGAGCGACACGCGGCGCAAGCGCCTGCGCTGCGCGAGCGAGTTCATCATTCGATGTTGTCGAGTAGGCAAGGCAGCTTCCCATTTCTGAGTTGCCACCAAGCCCCTCACAGAACCGGACAAGCGGATTTCCCATACATCCGGCTCTTCGGTTAATCGTTCAGATAGCCTCCGCCCTACGGAATGGATTCAGGTCTTTGCGGATATTCGGCTTCGGCCATTTAATCCAGTCCAATGCCTGGTTAAAGCCGTCCCATGTGTACGATCTCCTCTGGCTTTTGCGGTTAAGCCATTTAAACAGGATCCGCGTCGCATGGTAGTGAAAAGTATTGCACAACTCCGAATTATCCGTCACGGCGTAGTAGCTCAGATGCCCTTGTACGCGTATCTTGGCGCCCCTGAGCATTTCCCCCTTGCGTAACACTTTCCTGGCGCTTTTCGCCCACTGTGTAAAATTGCCAAGACTTTCACCAAACTTCTTGCGACTCGTTCGCCGCTTAATCTTAAATTTCCCGTGTCTGGTCTTCCCGCAATAGTGCGTAAACCCCAGAAAGGTAAATTCCTTTGGCTTTTGTCCTCGCTTGCGGGCGTTCTCCCGTGCAAAGCGACCAAATTCCATGCTTTGGGTCTTTGCAGGGGATAGCGCAAGGCTGAAACCTTCCAGACGATCCTTCAGCCGTCGTTTGAATGTCTCGGCATCAGATTTGTACTGAAAGCATGCCAGAAAGTCATCTGCGAAGCGAAAATAGTACGCTTCTCCACGGCTTTGCTTCCGCACTCGTCTGCAAAACCACAGGTCCAACACGTAATGCAGATAGATGTTGGACAATAGGGGGGAGAGAATCGATCCTTGGGGGGTCCCTCGCTCGCTGGCTTTTACCAGACCTTCTTCCATGATGCCATTCTTAAGCATCCGGCTGATCAGCCGTACGACCCGACGGTCTCCTATTCGGTGCTCCAAGAATTTGATCATCCAGCTGTGATTTACAGTGTCGAAAAAGCCTTTGATATCGGCCTCCACTAAGTAACTCACGCGCTTTTGCTGGATGGTCCTTCCCAGGGCGTCCAAACATTGGTGCTGACTGCGACCCGGTCTGTAGCCGTAGCTCACATCCTCGAAGGACTCCTCGTATATCGGCTCCAACGTCCGCTTTACCGATAACTCCACCAGCTTGTCCTCCAAGCAGCTGATGCCCAACGGGCGCTTTTGATCGCTGCCCGCCTTCGGTATGTAACTGCGCCGACTTGGCTGCGGTCGGTAGCCCATTCGCTTCAGCCGATCGGACAAATCCTGGAGGTTTTCCTCTAGATTCTCCCCATACTGCTCCTTCGTTACGCCGTCCACTCCTGTTGCTTTATCATCGTCGAGCTGATGATAGCATTCCCGCAAGTTGTCCTTGTCCGTCACATGATGGTACAGCGACGTGAACACCAGTTCCGGCTCCTTGCGGGCTCTTTCTCCTATCCGTCTCAGGTTAGTTGCCATCAATATCCACTCTTTGCATAGTGATGATGTTTCTCCTTCCTCGGGTGATTAACCGTGGGGACCTTCGCTCAGCGGGGATTAGCCGCTTCTTCGCTAAACCGTTGCGGTCTTACCGGTTCCCATCCCTCGCATCGGCGTCTTTTGGCCACCTCCTTTTATGTCGGCTGGCCATACTCGGTTACTATTGCTTCGATCTGCAATGTTTCGCCAAGGACCTTTGGGACCTTCCGATGCTCGCCTGGTTACTTCGTTGTCGTTGTCCAACTCGATGCTGTCTGAGACCCCGGGGGGCCGGGTATCGCTCGTCTATAACGCTTTACCCGTTTCGCCTGCGCTCACATCGATAAGATCGGCACGCTCCCAAAATTCCATCTTCTCGGGGCTATGGGGCAGATTCAGGGCACACACCCTTCACCTCGCTGGACTCGCAAACCTCCTATTCATAGGATATCCTGCTTCCGGGTGGCTGACTAAGCATTTCCCGGGAGGGCTTCAGGGTCCCTCACAACTACGAACCAGAGCCAGGTTCGAACCGATGTTCGATGTTCAATGTTCGATGTTGGACGTTCAAAAAATGCTTTACTCTGCCGCTAACGAGTATTTTTTATTCTCGCTGGAACGGTAGAACCTTTTCGGGTCCACCGATAGAATCGGTGGGTTTAGATCAAAATAAATCAACAGGCCTAAATCGTTGTTTATTTACAGCCCCTGTTCCCACATGCTTTTA
>JAFDIX010000782.1 GCA_019307805.1 Deltaproteobacteria bacterium
TTTGGTCCCATGAGGACCACAGCTTTCATTTTTTCCGGAATATCCATAACATACTCCCCTTATACAATTTTTTACTTTATGTTTTTTTTAGCTCCAGCAGCCTGTCGGAGAACCAACTCCATTGGAGGGAGGATCATAGGCCGTGGTATATATCATGTCAAGATATTGGCCCTATCTGTAAATCCTGCAGAGGGTCCCCCGGGTGCGCACAGAGGCGCAGATCTCCTCCCTGGGCGGATCATCCGTGGTCACCACGTTAATATTAGACTCAAAACAACCATGTTCCGGCCCGGGTTTTTCCGGAAACCACCATCCGTGCCTGGCATGGATCATCTTGGGATGCATCCTGTCCGTCACTCTCGCCTTGAACCTGACACGCTCTCCCTTCACCTGGGGGGTCTCGATCCACACCCAGTCCCCGTCCTGAATATTCTCTGCTTTCGCCGTGTCGGGATGGATTTCCATAAGTGGGTCCGGCACCTTTTCACGCAGCTCCGAAATCTGACGGCCTTCGGAATGAAAATACTCCAAATGTCTGTTTCCCGTATAGAGAATATAGGGGTATTGACCGGCAAGTTCAGGGGTGCTTACAGGGCTCTCAGGGGGCTCTCTATAATAAGGAAGAGGATCATAACCGTGTTTCTCAAAGGTGGTGGCATAGAGCTCCGCTTTGCCAGTAGGGGTCCTGAAGCCCTGTTCTTCATACTTCTTATATCTCATGGGGACTTCGATGCCCGGCTTCTGTTTTAATTCGTCAAAGCTTATTCCAGCCCCCTCGAGCAGGGCATCGTTGAATTCCTCCACTGTGTCCCAGGGGAGGAACCTTGGGTCTGCCCAGGGAATCCGTTTGGCGATTTCAATGGACATCTTCATATCGTGCCAACACTCACCCAGGGGTTCAACGACCTTTTGCCTGGCGGCAACGAAGTTGTGATAGTTGCAATCACAGCAATCATCTCTCTCCATCCATGTGGCGGCGGGCAGGACATAATCGGCGATTTCTGCGGTCGGCTGCATAAAGAACTCCGCCACCACCAGGAGTTCGACCTTTTCCTTGAGGAGTCTCCAAACCCTTTTGACATCCTGCTGGTTGAGAATGGGGTTGCCTCCGGCGCAGAAGATGCTCTTGATGGGATAGGGCTTGCCGGTCATCAGGTTATCCGTCAGAAGGGGGGCGGCAACAAAGGGATAGGGGGCCTCAGGACCCGATATGAGAGGATACTCATCTGCCCCGATACGCTTCCTGGCAATTTCCGGATCAATGCGAAACATATCCTCGTCCCCGCAGAGCATGCCGAATGAAATATATCCGGGCACGGGCACGGGAAAGATATTTCCTCCCGGGATATCAAAGTTTCCGGTCAGGGCTATCATAATGGCAAGGGCACGGCAGGTCTGGGTGGAATTGAGGTTGTGTTCCACGGCTACCCTCTGGTGCATGACCGCAGGCTTTGTCGTGGCATACATCCTGGCAGCAGCCTCAATCTTCGGGGCAGGCACCCAGGTGATCTCTTCCACCCTTTCCAGGGGATATTCCTGAACCCGTCCCTTCAATTCTTCAAACCCGTGACACCAGTTTGCCACGAAATCCTTGTCATAGAGCCCTTCATCAATGATGACCTTTATCATTGCAAGGGCAAGGGCCACATCTGTCCCGGGCCGAATCTGCAGCCACAGATCCGCCTTTTCTGCCAGCTCCGTGCGGAAAGGATCAACAACAATAAGCTTTGCCTTTCTTTTACGAAGGGCCTCCAGAAGGTCCATTCCCCTTGGGGGATGGCTCGCAAGGGGATTGCCTCCCACAGTCATGATACAATCCGCATTGATGTAGTCCACGCCCTTCTCGACCATGTTTGTCATCCCCATGGTGGCACGTCCGGCAACACCCGAGGGCACCCAGCAGATGTGGTAATCCGTACTGATCATATTGGGACTGCACAGGGCATGGGCCAGAAGGGGCGTGGAGTAATGGGTGGGCCTGGGTCCGGTACCATGCATGGTCGCAAAGGACTCCGGACCGTATTCCTCTTTAAGGCCCATGAGCTTTGCGGTGATTTCCCCCAGTGCCCGGTCCCAGGATACCCTCTCCCAATTCCCGCTTCCCCGCTCTCCGGCACGTTTCATGGGATAGAGGACGCGGTCAGGGTGGTAAAGGAGCTGTGGTTGGGCCCTTCCCTTCACACAGGTAAAACCCCGGTTCATGGGGTTATCCTTGTCTCCCTCGATCTTTGTGACCCTGCCGTCTTCCAGGTGGACAAAGACACCGCATTCACAGTGACAGGCCTGACAAACACTTCGAATGATCTCCTCCATGTAACCTTCCCTCCTGATGGGGTGGGGATATCATGATTCCCGTGGTTTCTCAAT
>JAFDIX010000149.1 GCA_019307805.1 Deltaproteobacteria bacterium
GCATTCCATATGCGCCCCTCCTTTGTTTTCTTATCAACTGTTTCTTCCATGTTTGAAAATGATGGGTTCCCATCGCAATGACAAAGTGTTTTTATATGTCAGCAAGAGGTGTGCCACAGGAGCTATCACATAATTATTGCGTTATTTCAGATTCTTACAGCTTTGCCACCACCACGGCCACATTCAGGGAATTACATTTTTGTCGTTATTCACCGGAACATCATACAAAATAGTAATTTATTGAGAGAAGCGCACCTTCCTGAGGGAGGACGAGGCTTTGGGTTAAACCGGGAAGCGCATTGTCGCCGTAGAAATTATCAAAACCAAAGAAAATAAATTGATCACAGCCTGTTAATCAAGTATATGATAGAGCCCTTTTCAAAAGGAGAAACATTTTTCATGGACTGGAGAGAGAGATTCTATTGCGGAGAACTCTCCCAAACCCAGGCAGGCAAAGAGGTCCTTCTCATGGGTTGGGTGGACGCCATCCGGGACCACGGAAAGCTCCTCTTTATTCATATGAGAGATGTGAGGGGCATTGTCCAGGTCGTCTTCAACCCCGAGACAAGTGCTGATTGCTACAGAAAAGCCTCATCGCTCAAGGAAGAATATGTTGTCGAGGTGCGGGGCGAAGTCGCTGCCCGTGAACGGGGCACGGAAAACCCTAATCTGGAGACGGGTGGGGTAGAGGTTTTGGCCAGGGACCTGTCCATCCTCTCCAGGGCAAAGCCCCTGCCTTTTCAGATCTCGGAGAAGGCCATGGTGTACGGGGAAGAGGTCCAGACCGGTCCCGAGCATGTGGATGAGGAAATACGGCTTCGCTACAGATACCTGGACCTTCGGCGCCCCTCAATGCAGGAGATTCTTCTCAAGCGTAACGAGATATACAAATGTATCCGGCAATACCTTGACCAACTGCAATTCATAGAAGTGGAAACCCCTTTCCTGACCAAAAGCACTCCCGAGGGGGCAAGGGATTATCTGGTTCCCAGTCGGGTGCACCAGGGGAGATTCTATGCCCTGCCCCAGTCGCCCCAACTCTTCAAGCAAATCCTCATGATGAGCGGCATGGACCGGTATTATCAGATCGCCCGGTGTTTCAGAGATGAAGACCTGCGCCCCAACCGCCAGCCGGAATTTACACAACTGGACCTGGAGGCCTCCTTCATTGATGAAGAATTCCTCTATGAATTCATAGAGGAGCTGGCTGTACGGATGTTTTCGGTGGGTGGTATAGACCTTCCCAGGCCCTTCCCCCGGATAACCTACGAAGAGGCCATGACGCGTTACGGCACGGATCGGCCCGATCTGAGGTTCGGGATGGCATTTCAGGATGCCACGGATATCCTGGAGCTTACCGGGTACAAGGTATTCAGGAAGATCATTCAGGCAGGGGGACTGATCAAGGGCTTCTGCGTCAGGGGGCAGGCAAAAAACCTCAGCAAAAACATACTCCAGAACGAGTACACCCTCAAGATTGTTCCCTCCTTTGGGGGTCAGGGGATGACCTGGATGAAGGTCCTTGACGGGAAACTGGAGTCCAATATTGTGCAGTTCTTTACCCTGACCGAACAGCAGGCCCTCATAGGGCGCTTTCGTGCACAGGAGGGTGATGTCCTCATGATGATTGCGGACACCTCCCCTGAAACGGTCCACAGGGTTCTATCGGATCTCAGGCTCCATGTGGCCCACAGGCTGGGCCTGGTTCAGGAAGGCCGATTCAGCCCCCTGTGGGTGACCCACTTCCCACTCTTCGAGCTCAAGGATGGGGTTTTGAGTTCCCGGCACCACCCCTTCACCATGCCGGATCGCGTCGATTTTGATCCCCAAAACAAAGATGAGTGCCTGGAACTCCACTCCAGGGCCTATGACCTGGTCGTCAATGGAGAGGAACTGGGGGGTGGAAGTATCAGAATCCACGACACGGATACCCAAAAGAAAATATTCCATGCCCTGGGCCTTGGTCCGGCCGAGGCCGAAGAAAAATTCGGCTTTTTCCTCAGGGCACTGGAATATGGCGCCCCGCCCCACGGGGGTCTGGCCCTCGGGATTGATCGCGTTGTGGCCATGATTCTCGGGGCCGCCTCCATAAGAGACGTCATCGCCTTCCCCAAAAACCGACGGGCACTGTGTCCCCTGTCCAGGGCCCCCTCTCCCGTGGACCAATCCCAGCTTGGAGAACTGGGACTCTTCAAAGGGTCTGAAGGCCCACTGCCCCGCAGGCATGGAACAATACCGGTCCCAATGGGTGCATCCGGACCCGCCGGCGTGCAGCTAGAGAGGATCTCCGAAGAAGAAGTCCGGCATGTCGCCAAACTGGCCCGTTTGAAGATCACGAAGGCGGAGGCCCGCACCTATCAAAAAGAACTCAATGCCGTACTGGAACATTTCGCCACACTCCAGGAACTGGACACGGAAGGGATCGAACCCATGAGCCATGTTCTGGATATGAAGAACGTATGGAGAGACGACCGTCCGGGAAAATCAAAGAAAACGGATTCCATGCTGCAGAACGCGCCCGAAAAGGAATCCGCTTATTTCAAGGTCCCAAGGATCCTGGAAGGATGATCCATGGAGTTGTGTGATCAAAGCGCATCGGAACTTATCAAGCTTCTCGGAAAAGGAGAGGTGAGTTCCCGAGATATCACGGAATCGGTCCTGAAGCGAATTGACGAAAAAGAAGGGACCACCAACGCCTATATCACCGTGACCCGTGATATTGCCTTAAAACAGGCAGATGATGCAGACCGCAGATTCCGTGAAGGGAAAAAGATTCCCAACCTGAACGGCATCCCCATCGCCATCAAGGATATCCTTTGCACCAAGGGAACAAAAACGACGTGTGCCTCGAAGATACTCGGCAGCTACATCCCGCCCTATGATGCCACGGCTGTACAAAAAGTCCTTCGGGCCGGGGCTGTGATGGTGGGCAAAACCAACATGGATGAGTTCGCCATGGGTTCCTCCAATGAGAACAGTGCCTTTGGACCGGCCCGCAATCCCATCAATCCGGAGTATGTTACAGGAGGGTCCAGTGGCGGTTCAGCAGCCGCGGTGGCGGCGGGTGAAACCATTCTGGCCCTTGGAACGGATACGGGTGGTTCCATCCGCCAGCCTTCGGCCTATTGCGGGATCACCGGAATCAAACCCACCTATGGCAGGGTCTCCAGATACGGGGTCATTGCCTACGCATCATCTCTGGATCAGGTGGGCGCCCTCGGGCGGTCTGTCGAGGACTGCGCCATGCTGTTGAATGTCATTTCCGGACACGACAGGCTGGATACCACATCTGCGGATGTAAAAAGGCCGGATTTCCTGAAGGGCCTGAAAAAAGGGGGCAAGGGTATCAAAATCGGTCTTCCCAGAGAATATTTCATTGAAGGACTGGATGCCGAGGTAAAAAATCAAATCATGGCTGCAGTCTCACTGCTGGAAAAGGAAGGGGCGGAGATCCTGGAAGTGTCCTTGCCCCATGCCCGCTATGCCATCAGTGCCTACTATCTCATCGCTACGGCCGAGGCCAGCAGCAATCTTGCCCGATACGACGGCGTCAAATACGGTTACCGGTCCGACGCGGACTTCGATGACCTCATCGGGATGTATGAAGAGACACGAAACGAAGGGTTCGGCACAGAGGTCAAGCGAAGAATCATGCTGGGGACCTATGTCCTCTCTGCCGGGTATTATGACGCCTATTATCTGAAGGCACAGAAAGCGAGAGCCCTTATCAAGCAGGACTTTGATGCTGCATTCAGGGAGGTGGACTGCCTGATCACCCCGGTCTCTCCCACCCTTCCCTTCAGATTGGGTGAGAAGATTGCCGACCCCCTGCAGATGTATCTGGTGGATATCTATACGGTCTCCGTCAACCTTTCAGGTCTGCCTGCAATGAGCATAAACTGCGGGACGGTGGGCGGATTGCCCGTGGGCCTTCAAATCATCGGCAAGGCCTTTGACGAAGAGACGGTACTGCGGGTCGGTCATGTCCATGAAATAATTTCAGGACACAAATAATGCCTTGCCCTGAAAATAGTTCAAAAAAGTCCTATGGGATAACTTAGACCGGTTGAATCGATGAATTGAGAAAATATCAAATACCAATCAACAAATAACAAACAATATCCAAATCACCAAATTCCAATGATCCAAACAAAGTGACACGTTTGGGATTTGATTGATTGGTTATTGAGATTTGTTTGAAATTTGAATTTTGTCATTTGAGATTTAAAATTTCATTTTCGAGAAGCAGTAACGATAAATTCAAGTTCGAATTATGCAAATTGCAAGTGATCAGGATAATCGATGGATTTTGAAACGGTCATAGGGTTTGAAACCCACGTGGAACTCAAAACCAGGACAAAGCTCTTCTGTGACTGTCCGGTGAAATATGAAGCTTCTCCCAATGCCTTTATCTGTCCCGTATGCACCGGGCAGCCGGGGGCGCTTCCGGTCCTGAACAAAAAGGCGGTGGAACACACCATCCGTACCGGATTGGCCTTGAATTGTGAAATCAACCCCCAGGCCCGCTTCGCCCGAAAGAATTACTTCTACCCGGACCTCCCCAAGGGATACCAGATCTCTCAATTTGAAAGGCCCTTTTGTGAAAACGGATTTCTTGAAATACCGGGGGACGACGGACAGCCATACGCTGTGGGGATTAAAAGAATTCACCTTGAAGAAGACGCGGGGAAACTGGTGCATTCCGCCGGGTCCTTTGAGGAATCCGAATACAGCCTCGTGGACTACAACAGATCCAGCATCCCGCTCATGGAAATCGTGACCGACCACGAGCGAAATCCCCTGAGGTCGCTGAGCGAGGCCCGCGCCTACCTGGAGAAACTGAGGCAAATCCTTCAGTATATAGAGGTAAGCGACTGTGTCATCGAGATGGGCCAGTTTCGTTGCGATGTCAATATTTCCCTGCGGCCGGTGAATTCCCGGGTTTTCGGCAATCGGTCCGAGATAAAGAACATGGCCTCCATTCGATACATCCTGAACGCCCTGGAGTATGAGGTCAATAGGCAGTCAGAGGTCCTTCAATCCGGCGAGCTTGTCCCACAGGAGACACGGCTTTTTGATGAGGAAAAAAAGATCACCCTTCCCATGCGCAGCAAAGAGGACGCCCCGGATTACAGGTATTTTCCGGATCCCGATCTTCTTGAAATCGAAATCGATCAAGGCCTCATTGAAGAGATAGAGGAGACCATGCCGGAACTTCCGGACATGAGGGTAAGGCGTATCACCAAGGCCTTTGGCATACCCAATGGGGATGTAATGATCCTGACCAAAGACAAGGGCGTATCGGATTACTTTGAAGGCTGTGCATCATACTGCCGGGACATGAAGAGGCTGAGCCGTTGGATGATCAAGGACCTGTTCAAACTCCTCAAGGATGCCTCCCTGCCCATTGAAGAGTGTCCCGTTGCCCCCGGGGATTTTTCCGATCTTGTGAATCTCATTGCCGGGGGGGATATCACCGACCGGATAGGCAGGGTTGTGCTTGGAGAAATGTTCACCCGGGGAGGGTCTCCGGGGGCTATCATTGAGAAGAAAGGGCTCAAGCCTATTCAGGATACGGATCTCCTCACCAACCTGGTCAAAGAGGTCATCACTGAGAACCCGAAGACAGTGGCCAGGATCAAGGACGGAGACAAAAAACCCATCGATTTCCTTATTGGCCAGATTATGAAAAAAACCAAAGGCAAGGCCAACCCCAAAAGCCTGCGGCCTCTCATTGAAAAAATACTCTCAGAGGAAAATTCCTGATTTTCAGTGGAAAAAGAGGGTCACTTTCCGCAAGTCAGGATGCAAGATCAGAGGAACACTTAAGACCGCAAAGGGATTCAGTGTTTTTTACCGCTGCGACTACAGCCCTTTCCATCACCCTTGCCGCCAGCAGCCCTGCAACGCTCAGATCGGCTTCCACGCTCCCTGAGGCCATGGTAAATACCGTATCCCCATCGAACATGGAGTGGGCAGGTCTCATGGTTCTGGCATAACCGTTTTGTGCCATGGAGGCCAGCTTGGTAGCCTGGCCTTTGGTAAAAGCCGCATTCGTTGCAACAACGCCGATGGTGGTGTGACCACTGAAAAGATTCTTCCTATCGGAATAGGATCGAATCATGATTTCCTCTGTATCGGCCAGGGTCAGCAGATCTTCATTGAGGAGCCCCGCCAGTCTCTCGCCTGTCAGGGGATCGATGACATCGCCCAGACAGTTCACCGCCACGAGGGCGCCAACCTTTAAATCTCCTGCCTGAAGAGCATAGCTCCCCAGGCCGCTCTTCATGGCGCGCCCCATGCCCAGAATCTTACCCACTGTGGCGCCGGCGCCGACGCCGACATTGCCCTGCCTGGTCTCCTCTTGATTGGCCTTCAGGCATGCCTGATATCCCATTTCCTTATCCGGCCTGACGCTATAATTTCCGATGGCGAGGTCAAACAGCACGGCGCCGCACACGATGGGGACCCTGGTCACCTGGACATCAAAACCGATGTCCTTCTCCTCAAGGTACTGCATGGCGCCGGCAGCCGCATCCAGCCCAAAGGCACTCCCCCCTGCCAGCATGACCGCATGAATTTTTTCCACCAAATTTACCGGATGCAGCAGATCGGTCTCTCTGGTGCCGGGAGCGCCGCCCCTCACATCGACTCCGGCAGTCGCTCCTTCCCGGCTGATAATGACGGTGCACCCTGTTGCCGCTTCCAGGTCCTGTGCATGACCGACCAGAATGCCTTCAATTTCATTGAATCCGATCTGTTTCATTTTTCTATTAGAGTTTGGCGAGATACTTGTCAATTTCGTACTGGCTGACGTGGGTCCGGTAGCTGTCCCATTCAATCCTTTTGTTTTCGATGAACTTCCTGAAAATATGCTCTCCCAGGATCTCCTTTATCAGGGCACTTTCCTCGGTTTCAAGGATGGCTGCATAGAGGTTCCCGGGCAGATCCGTAATAC
>JAFDIX010000783.1 GCA_019307805.1 Deltaproteobacteria bacterium
CAGATCATCGATTACGGAAATGATTACCCGACGGGCGAGGCAGCGTCTCTTGGTCAGGTCAGCTATGGGGAACTCAAAAGCGGTACCATGAAATTCAATGGCCAGGAGATTCCCAGCGTACCCCTCTCTTCCTATGTCAGGGCCCGGGAAATTGCCCTTATTCTTAAGGAATGGATTGAGAAAGGGGAGTTTCTGTTGACCGAGCCCCAGGCAATGGTGCCCAGTGCATAGGGCGAACGTCCGCATCTTTATAAAATTGTGAAAAGAGTCATGTAAGGCCGGGAGAGTATCCTCTCCCGGCCTTTATTATAAGGAGAAGGGGATGACGGCTCGTCTCTAAAGGATACAATGGATCTATTTTGGAGATCCGAATAAATTGTGCAGCACCGTTCATTTTGCAGAGAATTGGGCTATGGGGTATCCATGGAGCCGGCTATAAATTGGCCTTGACAGGAGAGAAGCACCGTGTTATTGGTAATCAATTGCAACAAGCGGGGTAGGTGAAAGGACCTGCAGGGATGATCGAAAACCTGATTGTGTTTATCATTGTGATGCGCAACCGGTGACGGGTGTGCGACGGTTTGTGCGTCAGGAGAGGGCCCCGGGGCTTTCAGGGACGCAAAGGGGTCTATTCACAGGGGATCGCCCATGTAAGAACATTGCCTGCAGGGGATGTTATATTGGAGGGGCCTTTCTATTAATCTCAATAGAAAGGCTTCGACCTTTTTAGCCTGTATTATTGAGGAACGATTCCTAAACAAACACACGCAACAACGTGAAAATCATTATGGCGGGTTTCAACAGGGAGTTTCGCACCCGCTCAAGGCTGACACCGGGCAGGTTCTGCTCAGGCCGTCAAAAGCATTCAGGATCTGGACATTCCTTATGAAAAAAATAATCAAAATGCGGCAGATGTCCGACAACCAGGAAGGGACCATAAAGAAGGTATCTGCCTTCGGAGATATGGGGAGGCGCATTCGGGAGATGGGCCTTGTTCCCAACACAGAGATCCAGATACAGGGCCGGGCGCCTCTCAGGGACCCTGTTGCCATAAAGATCCGTGATTATACTCTCACACTGCGGAACCACGAGGCTGACAGCATCCTGGTGGAAGTGGAAGAGGAGCAACAAGAAAAGGCATGAAGAAGATTACCATAGCCCTTGCCGGAAATCCTAATTCCGGGAAGACGACTGTTTTCAATGCCATCACAGGGGCCAGACAGCACATCGCCAATTACCCCGGCGTCACAGTGGAAAAGAAATTCGGGAAGATCCATCACAAGGGATATGAGATTGAAATCGTTGATCTCCCGGGCACCTATTCCCTCACTGCCTATTCCCTGGAGGAGATCGTCGCCCGTGATTATCTGATCAACGAAAGGCCTGACCTGGTTGTGAACATTGTGGATGCCTCCAACCTGGATAGGAATCTCTATCTGGCAGTCCAATTCAAGGAACTGGGGGTTCCCCTCATCATCGCATTGAATATGATCGACGTTGCTTCGATCAGGGGTATCGTCGTGGATCAGGATTTTTTATCCTCATCACTCGGCGTTCCGGTGGTTCCGACCGTTGCAAGATCAAAACGGGGTATCACGGATCTTCTGGATAAAATTGTTGAGATCGCGGGGGAGAGTCCTGCATGGGAACCCGTGACCTTTTCCTATGGGAGGGATATTGATCAGAGCCTGGAGGTTATTGGGGAGATCATCGAAGAGGCCCATTTGTCCGATGAAAAATATCCGTCCAGGTGGCTCGCCCTCAAGTCTCTTGAACGGGATGAACAAATTGTGTCTCTGATGAAAGGTCACGGGGGGGCAAGCGAGAGGATCAATGCCGTCTGTGAGAAGACACTCAAACATACCATGGCTACTCTCGAGGAGGAACCAGAAGGGATTATCGCTGATCACAGATACGGTTTTATCGCAGGGATTACGAAGAAGGCGATAAAAAGGAGGGTCGAATCCCGCTTGAACCTCTCGGACAAGATGGACAGGATTCTCACCAACCGCATCATTGGCCCCCTCACGATGTTGACTATTCTCTACGCCGTCTACGAATTTACCTTTGGTGCAAGTGAGGCCCCGGTCCGGTGGCTGGAAGGCTTCTTTGCAATCATTGGAAACGTGCTCACCATGTTCATTCCTGAAGGGATTTTTCAGTCCCTGATTGTTTCAGGAATCATTGCCGGGGTGGGTGGAGTCCTCGGTTTCGTGCCACTCATCATGCTGATGTTTTTTGCCATTGCCGTAATGGAAGACTCCGGGTATCTGGCAAGGGTGGCGTATATGCTGGACAGGGTCCTGCGCTGGTTCGGGCTGCACGGAAATTCCGTGATGGCCCTATTGATCAGCGGGGGCATTTCCGGGGGCTGTGCAGTCCCCGGTGTCATGGCCACCCGAACCCTGAAGGATCCCAAGGAACGAATCGCCACCCTGCTTGTGGTTCCCTTTATGAACTGCGGGGCAAAGCTACCGGTCTTCGGAATGCTCATCGCAGCCTTTTTTCAAGAACATCGGGCCAGAATGCTCTTTGCCCTGACACTGCTGTCCTGGGGATTTGCCCTGTTTGCCGCCAAAGCCATCCGATCAACGCTGTTGCGGGGGCCCAAGTCACCCTTTGTCATGGAGCTTCCTCCCTACCGCGTGCCGACCTTGAAAGGTCTTCTCATTCATACCTGGGAAAGGACCTGGCAATACATCAAAAAGGCGGGCACCATCATCCTCGGGATTTC
>JAFDIX010000784.1 GCA_019307805.1 Deltaproteobacteria bacterium
GAGAACTGGAGTATTGGAGTTATGGAGTGATGGAAAGCCCTAACACCCTAATTGAGTGATGCTCAATTAGGTGGTATTTGGTATTGGTCCCCAGTTAAATCGTCTTCGAATTTAACGGGGTGAATATCTGGTATTGGTTTTAAGGCGTTTCACTTCTTATCTTATATTACCTCCCTGACAGAGACATAAAAAATGAAAAATATTCCTTTAAACCAGTACCTAATATCTAACACCCAGCACCTATCACTCCGCCAATCTCCCCTTAAAAAAACTGGTTATGGCAACTTTTCCTTGAACCGCTACATATGCCCCTAAAATAAAGTCTTTCTCTATCAGTTGTTCTGCTCGTTCCATGGCCTTTGATACGGCCATGGCTTTTGTTTCTTCGCTTAGCGGCCCAATCTTTACCGTGACAGGGAGTCCTGCAATATCTGTCTCGGGATCAATCTGTTCTGCCGGACGCTGAATCACTTGTTCGTCTTCCACAAAACTGGCATTGGCAATGGCTGTTGCAGCCGCATCCGCCATTGAAGCTGTCTCCGCAATGACTGTCGAGGCTGAAGCGACCCCCCTGGTAAGACTTCTCCCTCCCAGACCGCTGGTGGTCACTCCCCAGGAGGGCGATCTTGAATCCAGGGCGATAACATTTGATATTTCTTGCTTATCGACCTTATGACGTATCCCGACGGTTACAGATGCATCTCCCAGCAGCCTCACAGCCACATCACCCCCATTATTTACTACCACTCTGGTCATTCCGCGGTTGACGAGAAAATCGGCCACTGCATCTGCGATGGTTCCGGCAACCGCAGCCATGGGCGTGAGGTCTTGATCGCCAACGGTCAATACGCTCCGTATCATCTTGACGGCAAGAGAATCCTCCAAATTTTCCGGAATTTCAGTGCATCGTCTTCCCAGTAGATTCCTTAAATGCGCCACCTGTTCCAGATACTTAAAGGCTTCCTCGGCAGCCCGCTTGCTCATTTCAGGCTGAGGCACCTTTCCTACAAAAGCGGAGATCACCAGCCTCATAGGACCGCATTCGGCCATCACGGCGCCACCCTGGAGCATGTTGATCGCCTTCTGGTATGGCATGTTGTCCTTTAAGTGTATTTTTTTTTGGTATAAAGGCTGCCGCAGGTGATTTCCTGCTCCTACCACAATAAAAATAGAAGTCAGAGATCAGTAAAAAAATGATGAGTTACTATTCTGTCTCCTGCCGTCTGACATCTGATTCCAGTCTCCTGTCTTCTGACATCTGATTTCCATCTCAGTCTACTACCGAGATCGGTTCTTTGGCTGTAAACGGCCTCATGGCCTCCATGTGCCCTCCCATCTCCTCATAATCCTTGAGTTCCATTGTATACTCAACAGGGCAGATTGTAGCGGGCGTGGGAGTCCAATAAAAAGAGTCGGCCTTAACCCTTCCCACATCCACCAGAAAATTGATTCCCCCACCAGGCAAAATGAAAACAGGGGCTCCGCCAACAGTAAGATTGGCCTTTGCCGCATGTACGGCTTGTGTCAGCTTCACAGGATAAAAAGTCACACCGGCCCTGGCACTTCCTCCTGTGCCTCCCATATAAATTGCTGATACTAAGGAAGGTTCACAACTTGCGGAGATGGCATTCAATGACTTTTTGGCATTCTCAGATATCGGTATCTCCACGAGATTGCCATCATCACTAAGCTCAAACATAACACCCTTCTGACCGGTTGTCTCGGTGATCAGGATTCTCATGCCCACCCGCGTAACATTACGGTCAATCCCGGTAATGACATCAACGGGTTTGATGATGGATGTACCTCCCCATCCTTCCCCGTGGTCGCCGAAGTAGCGTCCGGGAGTGCTCTGTTCGAATTTTAGTTTGACGCCTGAAGGCCTCGCGCCCACGAATCTTCCGGCCGCATGCTCACTCATCAAACTCGTAACATGGCTGTCGAGAATAATCACCTCATCGGCTGATGCCAGTAGTAGTGGGGCGAAAAGACCCAGTGTGGCGCTCCCACATCCAACCCTCATGTTATCGGGACGCTGGCCATTGATGATGGGGATCTGACCAACTTGAACTTCAATCTTGCTACCCCCTTCTATTTTCAGCCTAACCGGTTTTTGGTTGGCAATGTCTGTGATAGTTCTGGCCACCACAAAACCGTCCTTGCCGGTAAGGAGATTTACCCCACCAATAGACAACATCTTAGAGCCGTATTGCTCGGTAACCACCATGCCCACCTTTCTCTTACCAACAAGCACAGGCGCCCCCTCTTCTCCTACAGGGACATCAGTATCGATCTTGACCATGATGCCGCTGTAGCTCAAAGGTGCCTCAGTCACAACGGTGACAACATCCACATCCCGTTTCTAATCAAGGGCCGGCGTATGGCTTCAATTGGATCCGGTCCCACAACATCTGAAACCATATCATACGTATGGAGTGGGGTGACACGCACGAGCTTTTTATCCACATTTTTATAGCGATGGCATGCTCCTATGTATCCGGGTTTGATCCAGCATACGATGGGACAGGCATCACACTGAACCGCTCCTGCGGCCGGCACTTCCTCGCGCACCAAAGCCCCCGGCTCACAAACCCGGATGCAT
>JAFDIX010000785.1 GCA_019307805.1 Deltaproteobacteria bacterium
GCTGCCTCTGGGCCCTCGACCGGCATCTTGCCAACGCCCGGCACTATCCCGCTATCTCATGGCTCGACAGCTACAGCGAATATCTCAGTGACATGGTTTCCTGGTGGGAGCGGCAAATCAGCTCCGAGTGGCTTGCCGACCGGTCAGAAATAATGGAGCTGCTCCACAAGGAAGTGCGACTCCAACAGGTAGTGAAACTGGTCGGCCCCGACGCATTACCCGATACGCAGCGATTCGTTCTGGAAGTGTGCACGTTGTTCAAGAACGCGTTCTTGCAGCAAAATGCCTACGACAAGATCGACACATTCTCGACTATTGAAAAGCAGGCTAAAATGCTCCACATCATTGTCACCTACTACAAGCGCGGCTCCGAGGCGATAAAGAACGGCGCGATCATCGCCAAATTAAGAAAGATGAAAGTATATCAGGACATTGTGAAAATGAAATTCTCCATACCCAACGAAGATCTTTCCGGCCTCGACAAGATCGAAGCCCGCCTGGAGCGTTCCATGAGTATATCGGCGTCGACAAGATCGACGGTCCCCTGATATTTGTCAGCAAGACGCACCCGGTGGGATACAGAGAGCTAATCGAATGCGTCGACAAGCAGGGCAAGGTGCGATTGGGCATCGTGCTGGAATCATCGACCACGGCCGTCGTCGTGCAGGTGTTCGAAGGGACCGCAGGCCTGGACCTTCCGGGCACGCGGATACGTTTTTCCGGAGAGCCGCTCACCATTTCCGTATCGAAGGAGATGCTGGGTCGTGTATTCAACGGCCTGGGACACGCAATCGACGGAGGGCCTCCCCAGCGAAGCGACCTGCAACTGGACGTCAACGGAATGGCGATCAATCCTACCGCTCGACTGTACCCCCGTGACTTCATACAGACGGGCATTTCTGTTATCGACGGGATGAACACCCTCATCCGTGGGCAGAAACTTCCCATTTTTTCGGGCAACGGCCTGCCGCACAATGAGCTTGCGGCCCAGATCGCACGACAGGCAAGAATACGGGGAACCGATACCGAGTTCGCCGTCGTCTTTGCTGCGATGGGAGTCAAGCATGACGTGGCGCGGTTCTTCACCCGCTCTTTCGAGGAAAGCGGCGTGCTTGAAAACGTAGCGCTCTTTCTGTCTCTCGCGGACGATCCTTCGATCGAACGACTGATTACGCCGCGAACCGCCCTGACCCTTGCAGAGCACCTGGCGTTCAACGAGGGTATGCACGTACTTGTCATAATGACCGACATGACCAACTACTGCGAGTCCCTGCGCGAAATATCCACCATCCGCGGTGAAATACCGTCGCGAAAAGGATACCCCGGGTATCTCTACTCAGACCTTGCCGAGTTGTATGAACGCTCGGGGATGATTAAAGGATACCCAGGCTCGATTACGTCGCTGCCAATCCTGACGATGCCGAACGACGATATATCCCATCCCGTGCCTGACTTGTCGGGATATATCACCGAAGGGCAGATTGTGTTTGAAAGAGAGATGGATGGGCGAGGGATTTTCCCGCCGGTCGCGGGGCTGCCGTCGCTGTCGCGTTTGATGAAGGACGGCATCGGCGAAGGCATGACCAGAGAGGACCATCCCCATCTTGCAAGCCAGCTTTTCGCCGCGTACAGCTACGTGAAGGATGTGCGCAATCTCGCATCCGTTATCGGCGAGGAAGAGCTGACCCCTCTGGATCACAACTATCTTGAGTTCGGCAGGGACTTCGAGCAGAAGTTTGTTTCCCAGCGCAAGGATGAGGACAGGAGCATCGAGCAGACTCTTGACCTCGGATGGGAAGTCCTGAGGACCCTCCCTGTTGAGGAACTGCACAGGATTACCGAAGAGGAAATTGAGAAGTACTACGGAGATTAGCAGGGACCCGCAATGGCGCAGCTCAATTATGCACCGACGAAAACAAATCTACTCAAACTCAGGAATGATCTGCAGTTTGCGCAGCAGGGATACGAGCTGCTGGACCAGAAGAGAAATATTCTGATTATGGAGCTTTTGGCATTGGTGGATCAGACGGTGGATTTTCAGAGCCGCCTCGACAACGCACTGGCAAAAGCGTATAAAGCCCTGGAAGAGACGGTCTTCGATATGGGAAAGCTCAAAGTGCAATATCTGACCGGAGCTGTAAATATTACTACGGATGTTACCGTTCGTTCCCGGAGGGTAATGGGTGTCATCCTGCCTGTGATTGAGACCGAGTTCAGCGAGCACTCCCCTCACTACAGTCCGATGGGGACCAGTTTCTGGATTGACAGCTCGTTGCACTTTTTCAAGGAAGTACTAAAATTGCTTGGCAAGCTCTCTGAATTGAAGATATCCGTATTGAGGCTTGCCAACGAAGTTAAGAAAACTATTAGAAAGGTCAACGCCCTCGAAAAAATCGCCATCCCCGACCTGAAGGATACGGTTCATTATATCCAAAGCAAGCTTGAAGAGAACGAACGCGACATGTTCGTTCTGATGAAAATGGTTAAGGGGAACCTCGAGAAAAAAAGGCGCCGAAGCCAGGGAGGCAGCAGTGAGTAATCCTATAAGAAAAATAATGGTCTATATTGACGGCACCGAGCAGTCCATTACCGCTGCTCAGTATGCAATATGTCTTGCGTCGTCTTCTCATGCGGAGCTTATTGCTCACTATGTCGTCAACACCAGGGCGATGGAAGACCTTCTGAGAGCAAGGATATTCCTCAAAGACGAGCAGGTCGAATACGAA
>JAFDIX010000004.1 GCA_019307805.1 Deltaproteobacteria bacterium
GGTTATTTTTTCTCTGCTGGTCAGTTTTTTCCAGGATCGGCCAAAACAACCATGTGCCCGTCTTGACAAAGGTTTTGGCGATGCTTAACGTATTTTCTGAATCATTTTTCAATAAAAATTCAGAGCATACCAGGTTTCCTTGATATATGCCTGAAGGGAAGCCGGGGCGGAATAATGGGCAAAAAAAAAATAGCAGTTAAAAACGCTTCTGAAAAAAAACCCGAACCGGAACCGCAATCCCGACATGAAAAGCAGATGGGAGAAGACGGAGAAGCTCCCGAGAAAAAGCCTGTTGAACAGATGACAAAGGCTGAGCTGAAAGAGGAGCTCCAGGAGGTTCTGCAAACATCCGAAGAAAATTACGATCTCTTCCTGCGTTCCCAGGCAGATATAGAGAATTTAAAAAAGAGAAATGCCAGGGAAAAGGAAGAGTGGATCAAATATTCCAATGAGTCTTTGATCAAAGAACTTCTGCCGGTCGTGGACAACCTGGAAAAAGCAATGTCTCATTCCCAGGACGAAAATTCCATCGAGGCCCTGAGAGAAGGCGTGGAATTGACCTTGAAGGGTTTGATAGGCACCCTTGCCAAGGTGGGTCTGGAAGAAGTTGAGGCCAAGGGCGAAAGCTTTGATCCCAATTTTCACCATGCTGTATCCGAGTTGGAGGATGAGAATGTGGAACCGGGAGTGGTCATTGAAGAGCTTCAGAAGGGCTACAGGTTGCGAGAGCGTTTGATCCGTCCTGCACTGGTGGTTGTGAGCAAAGGGTAATTCCAGGGTGAGACTCCCCCGGTATTGCTTCCCCGGGCGAAAGGGTAAATGAAGGAAATTTGAGCTTGGCTCATTTTAGGAGGAAAAGATGGGAAAAATAATTGGCATTGATCTTGGAACAACCAATTCTTGTGTGGCAGTGATGGAGGGCGGCGATCCCGTTGTCATCGCCAATTCTGAGGGAAGCAGAACCACCCCCTCTATGGTTGCCTTTAATGACAAGGATGAAAGATTGGTGGGGCAGATTGCCAAGAGACAGGCCATCACAAACCCTGACAATACCATATTTGCAGTAAAGAGACTCATCGGTCGAAAGTTTGATTCAGAAGAGATTCAGAAGGACATCGGTGTGCTTCCCTATAAAATCACCAAAGCCGGCAACGGGGACGCACAGGTCCAGGCAAATGGAAAAGATTTCAGTCCTGCAGAGATTTCCTCCATGATCCTCCAGAAAATGAAGCAGACAGCAGAGGACTACCTGGGAGAAGAGGTAACCGAGGCCGTCATCACGGTTCCCGCCTACTTCAATGACAGCCAGAGGCAGGCAACCAAAGATGCCGGCCGTATCGCCGGGTTGAAGGTGGAAAGAATCATTAATGAGCCCACTGCAGCGTCTCTTGCCTATGGGCTGGACAAGAAGGGTGACCGGAAAATTGCCGTATTTGACCTGGGGGGGGGGACCTTTGATATTTCCATACTTGAAATTGGTGATGGTGTCTTTGAGGTCAAGGCGAGCCATGGGGACACCCATCTGGGGGGAGAAGATTTTGACCTTCGAATCTTAGACTATCTTGCAGATGAATTCAAAAAGGACCAGGGCATCGATCTTCGAGGTGACAAAATGGCACTTCAACGGCTCAAGGAGGGTGCGGAAAAGGCCAAGATGGAGCTCTCCAGTTCCCCGGAGACGGACATCAACCTCCCCTTTATCACCGCGGATGCCAGCGGCCCCAAACACCTCAACATCAAATTGACCAGGGCGAAACTGGAAGCCCTGGTGGATGATCTTATCGGCAGGGTCATTGGTCCCTGCAATACGGCCTTGAAGGACTCCGGACTCAAGGCATCGGAAATTGACGAAGTAATACTGGTAGGCGGCATGACCCGCATGCCCAAGGTTCAGGAAAAGGTAAAAGAAGTTTTCGGAAAGGAACCCAGCAAGGGGGTCAATCCCGACGAGGTGGTCGCCATCGGTGCCGGCATTCAGGGGGGAGTACTCAAGGGAGAAGTCAAAGATGTGCTCCTACTGGACGTGACGCCTCTCTCACTGGGGATTGAGACCCTTGGGGGCGTTTTCACCAAGTTGATCGAAAAAAACACCACCATTCCTACGAAAAAAAGTCAGGTTTTTTCCACTGCTGCGGATAATCAACCTGCAGTGGAGATCCATGTGCTTCAGGGTGAAAGGGAAATGGCCGGGTATAATAAGACCCTCGGCCGCTTCCAGCTGGTGGGGATTCCACCCGCACCCAGAGGTATTCCCCAAGTCGAAGTGACCTTTGATATTGACGCCAACGGCATTGTCAATGTCTCTGCCAAGGACATGGGTACCGGAAAGGAGCAGTCTATCAAGATAACGGCCTCCAGCGGTCTTTCTGAAGAGGAGATTGAAAATCTGGTGAAGGACGCGGAAGCCCATGCCGATGAAGACAAGAAGAAAAGAGAGCTTGTGGATGCCCGGAACATGGCGGATTCCCTGGTCTATTCTACGGAAAAGGCCGTCAAAGAGGCCGGGGACAAGCTGGACGAGCCGACCAAGGCGGAAATAAACAGTTCCATTGAAAATCTCAAGAAAGCCATGGAGAGCGAGGATACGGAAGAAATCAAGAAGTTGACTGAAGAATTGACCCAGGCATCCCATAAACTCGCCGAGATCATATATGCTCAGGCCAGCGCCCAGTCCCAGGACGGTGCTGAAGGGGGGGATTCCACCCAGGAGCCCCCAAAGGATGAAGAAGTGGTGGATGCGGATTTTGAGGAAGTGGATAAGTGAGATACTGTTCTACCCCGATGATCAAGGCTGTCGCCACCCTCTGGGTGGGGATAGCCTTTTTTTTGGCAGGATGCCAGCCAAGACCCATCCGTGAAATCCCCAGGGCCGAGGAGGTCTCTCAAAATCTCTTCATCCAGGCTGAAAAACACTACCAGGCCGGTCAATACCAAAAAGCCATTTCGCTGTACCAGAGGTATTTAAGGGAAAGCCCGAAAGGGGAAAAATCGCGCCTCGCCCTCTACCGCATGGCCGGCATCTATATCGACAAGTACCGTTACGAGGAAGCCCTGCCTCTTCTGAAAAAAATCATCCGTGAATATCCGGATCATCCCGACTTGCCCCTCGTGAACTATGATATCGCCAGGGTCTATTACCGATTGGGGGATTACCAAAAATCCCGAAATCTGTCTGAAGAATGGCTCGGCCAATATCCCCGCTATCCCATTCAGGGGGAGGTCCTTTTCCTGCAGGGAAAGAACCTGAGAGCCCTGGGGGACAGGCCGGGGGCATTCCACAGATGGCTCCAGGCCTTCAAGGCGGATTGGGGGTTGACCGATGCCGCCACCATGCAGAAGGATACCGAGGAGCGGATACTGGGCCTCATAAAAGCTTCATCGCTTCAGGAACTCAAGGCCATGGAGCAATACGCTGCAGGAAGTAAATTTGCCCCACCGCTTTATCATAAAATGGCCCTCACCTATCTCGAAGAGGGCGAACTCCAGGAGGCCAAGACAGCCGCCGCCGCCCTGGTCCAATCAACGCCTGAGCAGTATTGGGTAGATCTCGGAAGGGAGATCCTTGAGAGGGTGGAGCATGCCCTGTCCGTAAGACCGAATGTCGTAGGCTGTCTGTTGCCCTTAAGTGGACCTTTTTCCATCTATGGACAGGAAGTCCTGAACGGTTTGATGTTGGGCCTGGGTTCCCCTGAAGAATCCCAGGAGAATGGGGGTCTTGAATTGTTGATCGGAGACACCCATGGGGATCCGGATCAGGCCCTGTCCCAGCTTGAAGAGATGGCTGAAACGGGACATGTCATCGCCGTTATAGGCCCCCTTGCCAGTAAACCCGCCTCGGCGGTCGCAAAGAGAGCGCAGGAACTCGGTGTCCCCATTATCACCCTCACCCAAAAGGAAGGAATAACACAGGATGGTGACATGGTTTTCCGAAATTTTCTCACGCCGGCCAAGGAAATCGACAGCATTGTAAACGCTGCCGCAATCGGACTGGGGCTGAAAAAGTTTGGGATTCTATATCCTGACAATTCCTACGGTCGTTTTTTTATGAATCTTTTCTGGGATAAAGTGGAAGAACTGGGGGGAAGCATTACGGCCGTGGAGTCCTATGGCCGAGAAGTAACCGACTTTGCCTCACAGATAAAAAAGATGGTGGGACTCTATTACCCCAGACCCGAGTCTCTGGAGCAAATGCTGGAGGAATTGAGATATCTTCGGGCGGAAGAACACATCGAGAATTTCGATGTGGAAGAGGACCCGGAGCCCATTGTGGACTTTGACGCCGTTTTCATCCCCGATTCCCATGATGTGGTTGCCGTAATTACGCCACAATTCCCCTTTCACAATGTCTTTGATATTCGCCTCCTGGGTACGAGCATCTGGCAATCTCCTGAACTGATTGCATCGGCAGGGGATTATGTCCAGCATGCCATCTTCCCGACGGCTTTTTTTGCACAAAGTGACACAGAACCGGTCAAGGATTTTGTAGAAAGCTACAGGGGCCATTTTGAATCCGAGCCAGGCGTGCTGGCAGCCACTGGCTATGACACCATGCAGTTTGTGAAAAACCTTCTGACGGACGGGGAGATTCGTACCAGAAAGGATTTTCAGGAAGGTCTCTGGAGTTATGACAGCTTCTACGGTGTAACAGGAAGACTGGCCTTCAACCTTGAAGGTGAAGCGATGAAAAAACCCTTACTTTTGACCGTCACAGGCCGGCATTTCAGCCCTCTCCATTTGCCGACTCTTCCCCACTCTCTTCTTCCACAACCTTCTTCGAACCCGCAATTCTAGAGATTAAAATCCCCAATTCATAGAGAATGATCAACGGGCCGGCCATCATGCACTGTGTGATGACATCGGGCGGAGTCAGGATCGCGGCCATCACAAAGGTCATCAGGATGGCATATTTTCTTTTTTTCTGTAATTGCGCGGGAGTGACAATCCCGATTTTGGTCAGGAAAAAGATTACCACAGGCAGCTCAAAAACCACCCCAAAGGCAAAAAGAAGCTTTATGGCAAAGGAGAAGTATTGTTTTACGGATGGAAGGGCCTGGATGTAATCTGTGGCAAAACCCAGAAAAAATTTAAAGCCAAAGGGAAAAACAACGAAATATCCGAAAAGGGCGCCTCCCACAAAAAGGATTGTTGAAAAGAAAACAAAGGGGAAAAGGTATTTTTTCTCCTTCTGATAGAGGCCGGGAGCCACGAACATCCATATTTGATAAAAAATATAGGGAGATGCCAGGAGGATAGCCGCTATAAAGGCGGTTTTGAGGTAGGTCAAAAACATTTCAGGCAGATTTGTAAAGATAAGTTTGTCCCCCTCTACCATTTGCGCTTTGAGAGGGGAAACCAGGATCGCGAACAGGCGTTCAGCAAATATATAGCAGGCCACAAAACAGGCCCCCACAGCGATGGCGCTGGAAACGAGCCGTTTCCTGAGTTCTTCAAGATGTTTCATAAAGGGCTGTTTTTCTTTATGCTCCATTCTTCTCTACATCCCCCTTGGGGGCCTCTTCCTCCATGTTTTCCTCTTGCGTTGTCTCTTCCATTTCCTTTTCATGGGCTTCCAGGACTTCATCATTATACTGGGGTATCTTGGCCTCTTTCAGATCTTCCTCCCGGGGCGGCTCCTCCTTGTCCTTTTCATAAGCCTCCAGGGCCTCGTCATAATCCTGGTATTTGGGCGTCCCGGAGGCTTCCAGATCCTCCACATCCAAAGGCCGGTTGACATCGCCTATGGCATCCGCCAGGTCTTCTTTGGCTTCCTCAAAATCCTGATCCAGATCCAGGCTTTCCTTGATGTCCTGGGTCGCCTTTCGAAATTCGACCATACCTTTTCCCAGGGCCCTGGCCAGATCAGGCAACTTACTGGGGCCGATAATAATCAGGGCCACGACCATGATGATAATCAATTCCGGTAAACCTATCCCGAACATAACTGCCTCCAGTGTCTTTGCACACCTACAGACATGCTTCCTTTTTCTTATAAGTTATCTCTTCAGTTGATGGTCCAGGGTGAGACCTTTACCTAAATTGCCATGACCATGGCGGTCTCATCACAATCCGGAAACTTCGTGCACTTGAGGCAATCTGCCCACACCTTGTGGGGCAACTCAGATTTTTCCACCTCCCTGAACCCCAGTTTAGAAAAAAATTCGGGGATATAGGTGAGGGTGAATATCCTTTTCAAACCGAGAGCACGGGCCTCCCCGAGACAGGCCATCACCAGTTCAACGCCAAGATTCATGCCCTGCTGATCCCTGGAAACGGCAAGGGATCTGATTTCAGCAAGATCCTCCCAGCAAATCCCCAGCGCGCAGGTGCCGACAATGGTTCCCCGGTGGTGATCATCTTCCAGGACAAAGAAATCCCTCAGGTGATCGTAGAGCTCACTCAGCGCCCTGGGCAATAACAACCCCTCATCCGCATAATGGTTCAGGAGTTTATGGATGTGCCCGATATCAACGGTTGTAGCCTTCCTGATCATGATTCTCCATGCAGCAGGAGCCCGGATTCATTAATCCAGTCTGGTCACAAACCCTTTTACCCCGGCCTCACTTTTCAGCTTTTTGACAAAGACCTCTGCTTCTTTTCGTGTCACAAACCTTCCACACCGGACACGATAGTAAGTCTTCCCCTTGACCTCTACATCATAAAAGTAGGCTGGAAAACCTCGTTTTACCAACCCATTGCTCATCTTCTCAGCCTGGGAAACCAATTCCAGGGATGCCAGTTGTATCGTATACCGGGCCGGCCTGGAGGGTGACGTCACTTCATTTTTCAGTTTCTCAACGGTCTTTTCAGGCTTTGGTTCCGGCTTTGGCGCCGGTCTCGGGGCCTGAGGCGGTGGTTTGGGCTTGGTCTCTTTCTTTGCCTTCAACGGCTTCTTGGAAACGTGAGGGACCTCGGTTGGTTTCTTTTGGGCCACCTCCTTTTTGTTGGATAGTCTGTCATAGAAAGCCAGTTTCGGATCAGACTCCTTCTTTTTGGTCGGCGCCGGTTCAGGGCTCTTGTTTTGGCCCACCATTCCCTGAAGTTTACCTATCTGCCCCTTGATATCTGAGATGGCAGTGACAGCACTGGGAAAGAAACCCCTTCCCACGAGGATCCCCAGCACAAATATCCAGGTGAGCAGAAAAAACAGGCAAAATGTCCAGATAAAAATTGAAAAAGACGTCATTTCAATCTGGTATTTCTTTTTCGCCCCTTTCCTGCCTTTGGTTCTTTTCCCGGCCATCTCCTGATTCTTCCGATTCAATGGGCTAGGGGTACCTTACGGCATGCCTCAGCCCCGACTTTTTACTCCACCGGATTTACATCCTCTCCGGCGCATGGATCCCCATAAGATCAAGCCCAATATACAATACCCTTCTCACGGCCCCCGCCAAGAGAAGTCTGGCATGGCTCACATCACTGTCAGTGGTAACGATTCGGCACTCCGCCTTCTTCGTACCCACGTTGAAATAACGATGGAAAGCAGACGCCAACTCAGTGAGGTAATAGGTCAAATGATGAGGCTCCAGGTTCCTGGAGATCTCCTCCAAAAGCGGGGGAAATTCCGCCATGAGCCGGATAAGGGTCATCTCCTCTTCCAAGGCCAGATGGAGTGAAATATCACCCGGTACTTCAGGAAGGGTAATGCCTTCTAAAGCCGCCTTCCGAAAGATACTGCAAATCCGCGCATGGGCATACTGGACATAATATACAGGATTATCACTATCCTTTTTCTTAACCAGTTCGATGTCAAAATCGATGGGCGAATCATGGTTTTTGGTGAGAAATACGAAGCGAACCGCGTCCACCCCCACCTCCTCCATCAATTCCTTGAGGGTAACATATTGCCCCGCCCTTTTGGACATCTTTATTTCCTGCCCTCCCTTCCAGAGTTTCACCAACTGGATGAGGAGTATGGAGAGCCATTCATCCGGTAATCCGTTTGTTTGGAGCGCTGCCTTTACCCGCTGGACGTAACCATGGTGGTCAGCCCCCCAGATATTGACCGCCCTGGTGAAGCCACGCTTCCATTTTTCGAGGTGATAACAGATATCCGAGGCAAAATAGGTGTACTGACCGTCCCCTTTTCTAATCACCCGATCCTTGTCATCGCCATATTCTTGTGTTTTGATCCAGGTGGCCCCATCCTTTTCATAGACCAGCCCCTTCTCCCTGATCTTCTCCAGGGAAGTCTCCAGAAGACCGGTTTGGTGGAGCTCGCTCTCACTGGACCATACATCAAATGGTGTTCGGAACCGGGCCATATCCTGCTTGATCTCGTGGAGCATCTTTTCCTTTCCCAGCTTCGCACATCTCTCGACGGCCTCCTCCTTCCCCAGATTGCTGAGATCCACTTCCTTTGAAATGTCCTCTGCCAAATCAAAGACATAGCTGCCGTGATAGCCCTTTTCAGGAAAGGGATAATCAGGTTCCGACATCTGCATCCAGCGCCCGTAGATCGATTCGCCCAGGAGTCTTATCTGCCGGCCTGCATCATTGATATAGAACTCGCGCACAACATCATATCCGGTATGGGCAAGGATCCTGCAGAGGGTATCCCCCAGGGCCGCACCCCTCCCATGGCCCAGGTGGAGCGGTCCGGTTGGATTGGCGCTTACAAACTCCACCACGACCCTCTCCCCTTGGCCCAAACTGCTTCGGCCGTAGTCTCCATCCGATTCCACGACCCCGTAGACGACACCACACCACTCCTTCCTGGTGAGGCTGAAATTGATAAAACCCGGGCCTGCAATCTCCACTTTTTCCAGTATTCTATCAATGTCCTGCATCTGTTCTACAAGGATACCGGCGATCTCTCTTGGGGGTCTTTTCTGGGAGGCCGCCAGTGTCATAGGGAGATTTGTGGCAAAATGACCGTGCCCCGGATTGTTGGGCACTTCTATGGTATAGTCCGGCAGAGGGACAGGGGTCAGACTTCCCAGTTTAAAACACTCCTCCAGGGTCCGGGCCAGGATACGTTTCAATTTTTTCTTCATTTCAGGTATTGCCTCGGGTTCCCGTTACCGATAGAACAAAAGACCTCGTAGGAAATGGTCTCCGCCCAAAAGGCCATGTCATCTCCTCGAATGGTTTCCGCTCCCTGATCTCCCAGGAAGACGACCTCATCCCCCGGCAACGCATCTGTCACCCCCTCAAGACTCGCCATGGTCAAATTCATACACACCTTTCCGATAATTTCCACCTTTTTGCCGCCAATCAATACCATCCCTTTATTGGAAAGACGCCTTGGTAAACCGGCCCCGTATCCTGCAGAAAGCACCGCTATTTTTTGCGGGCCCCTGGTGATATAGGTGCGCCCGTAACTGACCGCTGTCCCCTCCGGCAGGTTGCGCATATGCAGAACCTGCCCCTTGAAGCCCATGACCGGTTTGAGCACTACCGGGCTTTGGAATTCCGGCGACGGAAGTCCCCCATACAGCATGATACCCGGTCTTACCATGTCAAAACAGGAATCCCGGTGATTCATAATGCCGGCGCTGTTGGCAAGGGAATTAAAGGGCAGATCCCATCCCATGGATCGTCCGGCCTTGACGGCTTCGTGAAAAAACTTTATCTGAGTCCGGGTGAATCCTTTCTCAGCCTCATCCGCCGAAGACAGGTGAGAGACCAGCCCTTCGATGTCGAGTGGCCCATAGGCCCCCACGTCATTCAAAAATATCCCCACATCCCTATGGGGGATTCCCAGCCTCCCCATGCCCGTATCGACTTTTATTTGGACAGGAATCCGTTTCTCTCTTCTCGCGCCCTCCTCGGCAATGACCTGTGCCATAGCAAGGCGGTAAATGACAGGGGTGAGGTCTTTGTCAACCACCTCCCGGGCATCCTCTCTGGTCTGTATTCCTGAAAGAATGACAATGGGGCCCCCTATTCCCGCCTCCCTCAGTTCCAGGGCCTCCCCGAGCTGCGCAACACCGAGACAGTCCGCTCCGAACTCCCGGAGTGCCCGGGCAACAGGCGCCATCCCATGCCCATAGGCATCTGACTTGACAACACCCATAATCCTTGGTCCCGCCCCCACAAGATGCTTGACCTGATTCAGGTTGTGTTGGAGAGCGGAAAGATCGATGGTGACGCTGTTTGGATAACTGGTCATGGCCCTCCAGTGTGTTGCCCCGGGAATACCTATAAATATTACAATAACGATATTAGAAATATGCCCATGCCGGGTATAAAAGTAATCACATTGTTAAAGATTTATCTGGGACACCACACTAGGAGCGCACCCCCATATCAATTTTGATAATCTTAACAGGCTACCTGATACAGCAATATTTTTCAAGAATTATCTGGTTGTTGAGATGGCCGGGTTGACACTCCAACGGGCTGAAACTATGATAGATTTGTTTATTACCGTCACGTTAGGATCGAAGCGCAATGTTGCCCGGACAGGTTTTAGGTTTTGGAGAAGAAAGACCCCGGCCGGGATGGAACCCCGGATTAGCGGGAAGCATAATTTACCGGTACTCCGGCACTCCGATCAATCCGTCCTTCTCGGCACCAACAGCGGGTTCTCCCTATTTATTGCCAATGCGCGGGCAGGGGGGTGTGTGGCCATGAAATTGTTTTTCTGCCTTCTCGGGCTTGTTCTCGTGATAGAGGGACTTCCCTATTTTGCCTTCCCGGACAGGATGAAAAGCTGGATTGGCAAAATCCAGGAAATCCCCGACAGCCAATTGCGAACCATGGGATTTTTTGCCATGTGTACAGGGCTGGTACTGGTCTACATCTTTAAATCATAAAATCGTTTGACTTTGGACCCCAATTTATTTAACTTACGCCACTTAACAAAACGGGCTTGATGTTCGATATTGAGGATTATAACTACGACCTACCTGAAGAATTAATTGCACAGGTTCCCGCTTCGAGCCGCGACAGTTCGCGTCTCCTCGTTGTGGAACGATTCCAGGCTTCGGTTTTAGATCATCATTTTTTCGACCTTCCCCGCTTGTTGAAGCCCGGTGATCTCCTGGCAGTCAATAACACCCGGGTTGTGCCAGCCAGACTATCCGGCCGCAAGGAAAGTGGTGGGCGCATCGAGCTATTGGTTCTGGAGCACCCTGAATCTGAGGGCACTGCATCCAATACCAGGTGGTGTCTGGCGAAATCCTCCAAGCGCCCCAGGGTGGGAAGCCGTCTGCTCTTTGATAGTGATGTCTCAGGTTTGGTAGAGGAGCGGGGGGAGAAGGGTCTCATAAAGATTACATTCGAGGGTCTCTCGTCCATTGATCTCTTACTCGAAGAACAGGGGGTGACACCGCTGCCGCCCTATATCAAGAGGGATGCCGAGGACCCGCGGTCACCCATGGACAGGGAGCGGTATCAGACCATATTTTCCAGGCCGAAGGGCGCCGTTGCAGCCCCGACGGCAGGTCTGCACTTCACGGGTTCACTCATCGCGGAGCTTGAAGCGAGAGATATCTCCCTCGTTGAGATCACCCTGCATGTGGGATACGGCACGTTCCGTCCGGTCATGGTCCGGGATATCCGAAAGCACAGTGTTGGGGAGGAGCGTTATATCGTGGACCCCGATACGGCCGATACCATTAACCGTGCCAAGGGGGAAGGAAGACGGGTCATTGCAGTAGGTACCACCGTGGTGCGTACTCTGGAAACACTTGCAGGGAATGGCGGTGACATCTCCCCCGGAGAGGGAACGACAAATCTTCTCATTGTCCCGGGTCATCCTTTCAAGGTCATTGACGGGATGATTACCAATTTTCATTTACCCAGGTCTTCTTTGCTCTTCCTTGTATCCGCTTTTGCCGGGCAGGGCCTCATCAAGAAGGCCTATGAATGGGCACTTGAAAAGAAATACAGGTTTTACAGTTACGGGGACGCCATGTTGATTGTCTAAAATCCTGGCCTTAAGGACCAGAATTTTACAGGGTTAATAAAAGGCAAAGTGATTGGAATTCAGGGTTCTCCATAGGTGCTCCCGGGGGCGGGCAAGGGTCGGAGAAATAGAAACGCCACACGGCACTTTTGAGACCCCGATTTTCATGCCCGTGGGCACCCAGGGATCGGTGAAGGGCCTTTCCCCCCATGAGCTTGTTGAAACAGGTGTCCGGATTATATTGGCCAATACCTACCACCTCTATCTGAGGCCGGGGCATGGTATTGTTGATTCACTGGGCGGTCTGCACAACTTTATGAGCTGGCAGGGACCCATCCTCACCGATAGTGGCGGTTTTCAGGTATATAGCCTCTCCCGGTTGAGGGATATTTCCGAGGATGGGGTGCATTTCCAGTCCCATCTGGATGGTTCGAGGCATTTCATCGGACCCAAAGAGGCCATGGAGATCCAGGAGGCCCTGGGCGCGGATATCATCATGACCTTTGATGAATGTGTCCCCTACCCGGCGGATCATGAGTATGTCTTGAGCGCCGTAGAACGGACGACCCGGTGGGCCGATATGTGCCTGCAGCACAAAAAAAGGAATGATCAGGCACTCTTTGGTATTGTTCAGGGGGGAATGTATCCTGATCTCAGGGAAAAAAGCGCCAGGGAATTGGTGCCGATGGATTTCCCGGGCTACGCCCTGGGAGGACTCTCCGTGGGAGAGGATAGTGAAACCAGGCACAGGGTGATCGAAGAAACCATCGGATTTCTTCCGGAGAATAAACCGGTTTATCTCATGGGTGTGGGAAGGCCGGAGGATATCATCGAGGCTGTCATCCAGGGGGTGGACATGTTTGATTGCGTCATGCCCACCAGGAACGCCAGAAATGGGACCCTGTTTACATCCAAGGGGAAAATATCCATCAAAAACGCCCGGTACGCCGATGATAAAGAACCCCTGGATCCGGCCTGTGAATGCTATACCTGCACCCACTACTCCCGGGCCTATCTAAGGCACCTTTTTATGGCAAGGGAACTGCTGGCCTACAGATTGAACACCATTCACAACCTGTGGTTCTATATGCATTTGATTGAAGGGCTAAAGACTGCTATTAAGAAAGATCAGGTAGAAGAATATGGACGTCACTTTTACAGGCGTCAGAATCAAGGAGGATTCAAATGATTGATTTGGCTTATGCGATGACCGGTGGTTCCAGTGGTGGACAGGGGGGAGGCCTTGGAGCCTTTGTGCCCCTTATCCTGATGTTTGCTATTTTTTATTTTTTACTCATTCGGCCCCAACAAAAAAAGGCGAAGGCTCACAAGGCCATGCTCTCCGCCGTGAAGAAAGGGGACCGGGTCGTCAGTTCGGGAGGTCTCCATGGCGTGATTACCGGTTTGAGCGATGAGGTTGTCACCATGGAAATCGCACCCAAAATCCGGGTAAAGGTTTCCAGGGGATCTATAGCGGGGATCATGGGGAGTCCGGAAAACTAGTTCCCTTTTTCTATGGACCCGCGGTGTTGCCTTAAAATTCCGTCCCATATAGTTGACGCATATTGTCATGAGTCGTTAAGGAGCAGAAAGTGGTAAAAAATCTGAGCTGGCGCGGAGCCATAGCCGCAATACTCATTCTGGGAGCATTCATCTATCTCGTCCCTTCACTCGGTGGCACCCTTCCCAACTGGTGGTCATCGTTGCTTCCAAAGGATAAGATTCACCTCGGACTGGACCTCCAGGGGGGCATGCATCTCGTCCTGGAAGTGGAGGTGAACAAGGCGGTGGAAAGCAGCCTGGAGAGAATCATAGAGGAGATGCGGCAGGATTTGCGCAAGAAGAAGATCAGATATCTTGAACTCAAACGTGAGGGCACCAAGGGGATCATCCTGACCCTCATGAGAGCAGAGGACAAGACAAAGCTTCAGGACCTTATAGATGAGCAGTTCCCCGACTTCAGCGTCGTGAAAGGGCCCCAGCGGGAAGAGGGGGTCTCTCTCCTGCTCACCATGAGTGATGCGGCCAGGAGTAACATCAAGCAAATGGCTGCGGATCAGGCACTGGAGACCATTCGAAACCGTATCGACCAGTTCGGGGTGCTTGAACCGGATATCAGGCCCCAGGAAGGTTTCAGGATCCTCATCCAGCTTCCGGGGATCAAGGACCCGGACAGGGCCATCGAACTTATCGGCAAGACCGCCCTGCTGGAATTCAAGCTGGTCGATGATGAGAACAGTCTCGAGGCAGCGCTCCAGGGCAACATCCCGGCGGGTAGCGAGATTCTCTACCAGATTTCGATTGACAAGGAAACAGGGGCCAGGAGAAAGATTCCCTTTCTCCTCAAAAAGAGAACCCTTCTCACCGGGGAATATCTCACAGACGCCCGGGTACAAATTGAAAGCCAGTTCAGTGAATCCTATGTCTCCCTGACCTTTGATGCCCGGGGAGCAAGGCTCTTTGAGAGGATTACCGGAGCGAACATCGAAAAGCGCCTGGCCATCGTACTCGACAACAATGTGGAATCCGCCCCGGTCATACGGGACAAGATCCCCGGGGGCAGGGCCCAGATCACCGGAAGCTTCTCCATGGATGAGGCACGGGACCTGGCCATTGTCCTGCGGGCCGGCGCCCTTCCAGCGCCGGTCAAGATCCTGGAGGAGAGGACGGTGGGGCCTTCTCTGGGACGTGACTCCATTGAACAGGGACGCAACTCCATGGTCATAGGGGGCCTGGTGGTCGTATGCTTTATGATCCTTTACTACGGCCTCTCCGGCCTTATTGCCAATGTCGCCCTCCTGCTGAACATTCTTTTTATTATGGCGGGCCTGGCCTTTTTCGGGGCCACCCTCACCCTTCCCGGGATCGGGGGGATTATCCTGACCATTGGAATGGCGGTGGATGCCAATGTCCTTATCTTCGAACGAATCCGTGAAGAATTGAGGCTGGGCAAGCCTCCCCGGGCAGCCATTGAGGGGGGATATGCCAAGGCGTTGGTCACTATTCTGGATGCCAATGTGACGACATTTATTGTAGCACTGGTGTTATTCCAGTTCGGAACAGGTCCTGTCAGGGGATTTGCAGTAACCCTCAGTATCGGTATTATCGCCAGCTTCGTCACCGCTGTTTTCATGACCAGAATCATCTTCGATTATCTCTTTATTACGAGAAGATGGAAAAAAATCAGCATCTAGCATGCTGACAGAGGAAAATAGGAAATTTCCATGGAATTCATAAAGCCCGGTATCAACATTGACTTCTTGGGGAAAAGAAAGATCGCCTTTGCCCTGTCCGTTCTCATGATCATCATGACCCTTCTCCTGCTGATCTGGAGAGGGGGACCCAACTATGGCGTGGATTTCTCGGGGGGCATTCTGATTCAAGTAAAGCTTTCTGAGAAACAGTCCCCTTCAAGCATTCGGGAGGCGCTCAGAGGGATTCAGCTCCAGGACAGCATCATCCAGGAATTCGGGGAATCCAAGCTGCACGAATACCTCATTCGCGTTCGAAGTGCCGATATCCAGTTATCCGGACTCAGTGAAAAGGTCAAAAAGGTCCTCGGCGCCCACCTTGGCAAAGGGGTCGAGATCAGACGGATTGAAATGGTTGGTCCAAAGGTAGGGGCGGATTTGCGGCAAAAGGCCCTGTTCGCCATTTTCTATGCCATCCTCTTCATTGCCATCTACATATCAGGACGTTTTGAACTCAACTGGCTAAAGAGCATTATCATGGCCCTCTCCCTTGCCCTTGTTGTTTATATTGCCTCAAGTTTCGGGATGAGGGTGACCTGGTTGATCATTGTAGCCCTGCTCGTGACCCTATTCCTTTGCTGGTTTCTCAAATTGAAGTATGCCCTGGGGGCCGTTGTGGCCCTTATGCACGATATCACCATTACCATGGGTGTATTTGCCCTGACCGATCGTGAGATATCCCTGCCCATTATTGCCGCCTTTTTGACCATTGTCGGCTATTCCCTCAACGACACCATTGTCGTTTTTGACAGGATTCGAGAGAATCTGCGCAAGTTCCGGAGACGCAGTTTCCCGGAGGTGATGAACGGCAGCATCAATGAGACCCTGAGCAGGACCATCCTGACATCGACGACGACGCTTATCGTTATTGTGGCCCTTTTTGTTTTTGGTGGCAGCGTCATTCATGACTTCGCCTTCGCCCTTTTGATAGGCGTTATCGTGGGAACCTACTCATCCGTGTTCGTGGCAAGCCCCATACTGCTCCTCTTTGAAGGGGGCTTTCCCGGCAAACAAAAACCCGGAGGGCACTCCCGGTAAAAGGGGATGGTGTGATTGGCAAGAAACCGAAGAAAAAAGCCCAAAAACAACGCAACCATTTACTGGGTTATCCTTCTTCTCGTTGCGGGCGCCCTTCTCTTTGCCTGGTGGATATGGTCCTGTTTCTATAATGTCACCCCCCGGTTTCACTTTATCCTGGTTCAAAAAAATGAACACCCCCTCAAACTCTTCAATGGAGAAGTCCTGAAACTCCACCCCAGAGACCGGCTCAAAATCCAGAAAATTTCCACAAACATCTGTTTCAACAGGGGGGTCCGTCTGGCCGCTGAAGGAATTGACATTAATGCCCTTCGCTATGAAGAAAAGGCCTTCTCAGATCTTCTGCCCGGGGGCGATATGTTCAACCACTATCGCTTTAAGGTGACCATCAAACAGGAGAATCGTGATTTGGGTCATCTTGATTTGGTGATTGAGCCCCTTCTGGACGACTGGCTGGAAAAGGCCTCCAGAACAATTGATGCAAAGCGCAGAATCGCCATTCTGGAGAAAGCCCTGGATCTTGCCCCTGAAAAAGAGGCCATAGAAAAGCGTCTCCTGGAAGAATACAAATCCCAAAAAGACTGGGCAAAGGCCGGGAAGATGCTCGAGAAAATGGCCGGGTCGAATCCGAGAAAGGAGGTCCTTGCGGATCTCCTTGAGGTCTATGGGGCCACGGGAAACCTCCCCGGGACTATCCGCGTGCTGGGCCAACTGATAAAAATGGACCCGGATGATGTTGGGCTTCGTCTTCGGCTGGCTGAGGCCTACGAGAAAGCCAAAGACCGGAAGGGTGCCATCAGGGCCTATGAAGCACTTCTTAAGAGGCTGGATAGGCAGGATCGCCTTGAGATATACAAAACCCTCGGCTTCCTCTATACGGAAACAAAGCAATTTAAAAAAGCCATCCACCACTACCGTGGAGCGGTCTCGCTGGATAAGGGGGACGTTAATCTCTTTTACAATCTTTCCCACCTTTACGAACAGATCGGTGATAAAAACCATGCCGATGAATTTCTGGCCAAGGCAGTAAAGCTTCAATCCAACGACACAGAAAGCCGTTTGAAACTCGCGCAAAGAATGATTGAAAAAAAGAACTTGAAGAGGGCTGAGAAATACCTCCGGGAAGTTCTAAAAGCGGACCCCAACTCCCTCAACGCCCACCTCCTCATGATCCCCATCATGGAAAAACGGGGAGACAAGGAAGGATTGAAGAGGTCCTACCGCAAAATTCTTGTCCATAAACCCGGCAATGAAACCATTATCTACAATCTTGGGGTACTTGAATACGAAACAGGACAAATGGACAAGAGCCTTTCCTATTTCCGTAAATATGTAAAAAAGCATCCCAAGGATGCGGAAATCCATGCTTTCCTGCTGGATATCTACAAGAAGAAAAAGAAAGATGACCTTGCCTGCAAGGAGTCGCGCATCCTTCTTCAATTGAGGCCCAAAGAAAAGGACAACACCCTTTTTCAATTGAACTGCCTGAACCGCCGTTCCGATTACAAGGCCATCATTGGAATCTCAAAACAGGGTCTGAAATACTATCCCAAAGATATCGCCCTGAGAGAGTATCTGATTCTTGCCTATCTCAAGACCGGAAAAAGGGATCTCGCCATGACCCAGATGAAGGAGGCGCTAAAGGGCCGGCCAGAAAACACATCCATGCTGTTGCGCCTGGCCAAACTCCAGGAAAAGGTCGGGAAAATCCCGGAGGCAATCAGCACTTACGGGAAGCTCTCAAAGATCGCCCCGGGGAATAAGGAGGCCAACGCGGCCTATCCCCGATTGTTGCTGCAGCTGGCAAGAGCCCAGGAAAAACAGGGAAAGAAAAAACCGGCTCTTGAGACCTACCGGAAGCTCATGGAAATCTCTCCGGACAATGAGGAAGCCGAGGAGGCCTATTTGCGACTCAGACTGCAGGTATTGCCCCGTGGGAAATAAGTCCTCCAAACCCCATTACGATGTTGCTGCAGGCCTCATTTGGAAAGATGGCCGAATATTGATCACCAAACGCCCTCAGGGCAGCCATTTAGCGGGCTATTGGGAATTCCCCGGAGGGAAACAGGAAGGAGAGGAAACCCTGGAGAAATGCCTGGAAAGGGAAATCCGGGAGGAGTTGGGGGTAAGTGTCCGAGCGGGTGACCTCCTCTTCTCAATAGAGCACGAGTATGAAAACAAAACAATCTGCCTTCATCTCTTCAGGTGTCTGCAACTTCAGGGTCAGCCACAGGCCCTGGAAGGCCAGGAAACCAGATGGGAACTCCCCGTGACCTCGGCAACTACACCTTCCCTCCACCCGACCTTAAAATCATCAATTTTCTGAAAGCACAATAGGTGGCAGATAGGCCTATGAGCAGGGTAAATCTCACTTCAATGCTTGGAATTGGGCGATACTGGATAGCTAGATGCCAGATAAAAAAACTTGCTCTCACAGAGCCCACAGAGTTCACAGGGTTTTTTTTGATTTTTCTCTGTGCCCTCTGAGGGCTCTGTGAGAGGAAAAGCCAGCATCCAGAGACCAGAATCCAGTATCTCGGGAGAAATCCACCACTAGAGGAGTACCTGATTTACAAAGTAAATTGCAGAACCTATCGCTATGAGCCTAAGAGGGATTTGGCGATAATGGCCTTCTCGATCTCTTTGGCCCCTTCATAGATCTCCACGATCTTCGCATCACGATAGAGCCGCTGCACCTTGTATTCATCCAGATATCCGTATCCCCCGTGTATCTGCAGTGCTTCATCCGCGCATTTA
>JAFDIX010000786.1 GCA_019307805.1 Deltaproteobacteria bacterium
GGCTCCCCCCAGGGGCCTCAAAGTTGATTTTCTTCCCTTTATCCACTAACATCGGTGGATGAAACACCTCCAATTACTTTATCAGAACAAATCATGCACACCCTGAAGGCCGTGACCATTGACTTTGAAGACTGGTACCAGGGTATTGAACAACCCTTTGATACCTGGGACCGGTTTGAAGAGCGGATTCAGGCAAGCTCAGACAAGGTGCTCTCCATCCTGGATGAGACAGACACCCGGGCGACCTTCTTTGTCCTGGGGTGGATTGCTGAAAAGTATCCGACACTGGTACGGGGCATCGCAGCGGCCGGGCACGAAATCGCCTCACACGGGTATGACCACGAAAAGCTCTATGAGACGAAACCCGATACTTTCCGAAAGCAGCTGGACCGGGCCAGAAAAGCCACGGAGGATGCCATTGGCCGGCCGGTGACCGGGCACCGGGCCCCCTACTTCTCAATTACCCGCAAAAGCCTGTGGGCCATAGACATCCTGGAGGAACTGGGTTTCCTCTTTGATGCCTCCATCTATCCCGGAACCAACTGGCGGTACGGCATTCCGGACACCCCGGGGACCCTCTATATGCTCAATGACACCAGTGTGGTGGAATTTCCTGTCTCCACCTTTGATATCCCGGGAGGAAGACGGGTGGGGATCGGCGGGGCCTATTTCCGCATCCTGCCCCTGTTCATGACCCGGCGTGCCCTGCAGCAGCGGGACGCCCTGGGCCTGGTCAGCAACCTGTACCTCCACCCCTGGGAATTTGACCCGGGACATCCCCTGGTCCGGTTTCCCTGGAAGGCCATGGCAACCCATTATTTCAATCTGTGGGGCACGGCCGGGCGTTTCCGCCGGCTGCTCCACAAGGAACGGTTCACCACCATGGGCGCAGTGATCGACACTGCCCGTGACATGGGCGAAATACCCCGAATAGATGTGCGACCGTCCACTGACCATGAATGACATCTCTGTCCGACATATAACGCCGGATGATTATGGGCACCTGTTCAGGCTCGTAAAGGATATCCTCTCGGAATCCGACGCCCAGAAGGCGCCCTATTTTAACGAGGAATTCTGGCGCTGGCAGTGTCTCACTCCCGGCTTTGAATCCGTGGTGACCGTTGCAGAGGAAGGGGATAAACTGGTCGGAAGCTTCCACCTGGTCTCCAGGGAGATGTTCCTCAGGGAGAAAAAAGGCCGGATGGTACTCCTCCATGACCTGGGCGTTCTGGAGGCATACCGCCGCAGAGGTCTCTTTCTCAGGCTTGCCCAATGCGCAGTAGAACACGTGACAGAGCACGGCTGGGACATGACCTACTCCCTGCCCAATGAGAAGAGCTACCCGGGGTTCATCAAACACCTTGAATACACCCATGTGACCGTGTCGCCGGTCTACATCCGGCCCCTGCACCCAGAGGTCATCCTGGCGGAGCGACTTCCCTTTGCCGGGATCTGGAAGGTCCTGGGACGGACGGCAATGGGATTCTATGATTCCCTCCGTCCCTTGAATAAACAGGCCGAAGACCTGACCATCAGCCCTGTCCCGCGCTTCTCATCAGAAGTGGACGATATTTCCAGGCAGTTCGTTGCAAGGGCGGGCCTGGGCTGCACCCGGGATGCAAATTTTCTCAACTGGCGGTTTGTGGATCACCCGGGAGTGGATTATGACAGGTGGGAAATCAGGCGGGAAAACAAGCTTCTGGCCTACCTGGTCACACGCGTGGCAAAACTCTTTGGCGCGGACGTGCTGCTCCTCATGGATATGGCCTGCGAAGACGATGAAGATGACGCGCTCATGGTCCTCATCTCGGAGCGGCTTCAGGCTGCCCGTGATCAGGGCCTGGCCCTGGGGGTCCTCATGGGCCTGCATCCCTTTTTCTCCCAGGTTCGAGGCCTGGCCTTCTACACCATTCCCGAAGGGCTCAACCCCCGCCCCATGAATTTCATCGTCAGACCCCACGTGGACCACCTGGGCGATGAGATCTACGACCCCTCCAACTGGTGTATTACCCTTGCAGACCTTGACATCCTCTAGAGGAACCAAGCATTCAGCCATAAAGAATCCGGGTCTTCCAGCCCAGGATTCTTTATTGCTTGATACTCTTTTTCCTTTCATAGACTTTCACATCTGCCCAGACGAGGAGTTTCTTAATCAGGGAAGGTGCATGAATCGCGCTCCAGCGCACGGTGTTGTGAAATAGGTTCATGGGTTTATTCCATGGGCAGACAGCAATGCACCGCCCGCCGCAGCTAAGCCATTCTTTTTTGTTGGCGGCCCAAAAAGTGAGACAGCGATCCGCATGAATATACCATTTTTTATAGCCCGGATTGTGAAACAGGAGGTTGGGTGGTTCCTCTTC
>JAFDIX010000150.1 GCA_019307805.1 Deltaproteobacteria bacterium
AGTGGAGAAGTATTTCCTTTGTATAGGCGGTTTTGGGAAAAGCCCCTTTCTCAATTTCCAGGATTTCTCCCATATCTCCATGCTCAAATCGTCGCATTTGAATAAAGGTATTTTCAGTCATTCCTCATACAGCACAAGACTGGCGGTCAGTGAGTGCCCATCCGGATGAGCGCTTTCAGCAGTCAGCCCCGCTGAAAGCGGGATCAGCAAAAGCGGCAAATAAGAACTGATTAAGCTGAATGCAAACGCTGAACGCTATGGTGCACTTCTCCCTTGTTATGGCTCAATTTCTTATTATAAAGGTTTCCTCCAGGCTTTCCTACCCTATTTCCTTTTGCCATGAGCCAGTAAAAAAAGGCGGCAAAACACTGCCGCCTTTCACAATATATTCCAACTAAACCATCTTCCAGGTTTAACAATAAACTCTATATTACAGGCTGATAATAAAGGCCTGCTAGGGGATGGGGGCTGGTTTACACAGATGCCCCTCTTCCATGGCCACCCTGCCGCAGCCGCCGCAGACAAATTTCATGGCAGCCAGTCTGTCCTTACACATATGTTTTGTGTCGACTTCGGGCTTCCCACAGAAGCTGCACTTTGCCGCATCGCCACAGGGATCGCAAAGATGCCCCGGTTCTTCTGCCACTGCACCGCAATTTTTGCAAGTGTATGCCATTGTCTTTCTCCTTTTATAATTATGATGCTAGTGCTTAAAACGTTTCTCCATCGAATCGTGCATTTGAATAAAGATGTGTTCAAAAACTCCCAAAGTCAAGGGACCTTACTTGAAAGAATCACCATATTGATATTGTTTAAAATGCGGATTAGACTCACTTGTTCTTTTACTGACTTTTTTCTTCTTTAATTTTTGCGTTCCGCCAGCCAATCTTGCACTAATGCCCCAAGCCTGTCCCTTTCTTCTCCAGTAATCCCGTTCGGGTCAAAACGGTAGCGGTAATGAAGCGCCAGGATCGCCTCCAGTGACTCAGATGAAAAATCCCCGGATGTCTCCTCCTCTATTCTCTTGAACCATTTAAAAAGGGACTCCCATGGCTTGCGCTCATACCCATGCACGAGGAGCTTCCTTTCAATCAGATAAAAGGCGGAGTCCATTCCGGATCGTGTATCAACCTCGAGCCTTTCGGCCTTTTCTCCTTTGGATCGCTTTATCCTCTTTCTGGTATATAGCCGGCGTACCAATAGAAGAATGAGGGGTATGAGGAGCCACCCGAGATATTTGGCCCAACTCCCTTCTCTCTCGCTCCACCGCCATTGTGAATATTGAAACAAAATCCAGGACCAGATGTCGTAGAGGGGTTCCAGGGTGGAGGACGCGGCTTGCTCCACCGTGAACCAGGATGGGGGTGTGGTGTCAAAATCCTGCCACACGCCATTCACATAGGCCGAATTCCCGCACGGCATACCCGGTGGCATAACGTGCGGGGATCCCTGCCGCACGAAGGAGCAGGACGGTAGCCGAGGCAAAATATTCGCAGTGCCCTGACCGGGTGTTAACCAAAAAGTTTTCCAGTGCTGTTTGACGCCCCCCCCCTCCTTCCAGGGTCAGGGAATAGGTGAAATTTTTCTGGAAAAATCCGTCAAGGGCCTTCAAGGCCTTTTGGGGAGGCATATTTCTGAGCTCGAGTTCTCCAACCACTCGCTCCAGGGTCTGCTTCTCCTTGTCAGGGACTTTGAGATCCGTCTTATCCGGGGCACTGTCCCAACTCCCGGCGGGGTTGAATCTCAACCGGTATTGGACCAATCCCGGCCCCTCTTCCACCTTTACGGCGCCAAATTGGTTCTTGAACACTCTCATGACTGGTAGATTGGTCACATCACAGGTCCCCATGGGAAGTTTCAACATTCCCTTGCCCCGTTTCAAAGCCTGGCTGACGGTTATCACCTTTTCACTGCCCCCCGGGGTGTTGAACTGCCATGTCTTTCTGTCACGGGCAAGGCGCACCTTCTTAAACCCAGGATGCAGGGCAAACCACGTGGACGCGCGGTAGGCGTTGTAGCTCGCCTCACGCAGGAGAAGAGGTTGGCCTTTTCCTGATTTCCAATGGACCCGCAACACTATCCGATCAGAGAGTTTCAACTGCCCCACATCGCCGATCGCCGTATTGGCCTGGTAGGGGTCCCTGTCTCTCTGGGAAAGGTCCGTGAACCAGCTGACCGTCTTTTTCTCCAGGACCATTTGCAGATTGCGCAGCCCATGGTGCCCCACATACCCGGCCGAACCCACCAGCAGCAACAAAAGGGTCCACAGCACCGGAGAAAACCGTTTGGATCGAATGGACCACAGGGCCCAGCCTGACAATCCGAACACCCCGACATAGAACCATGGGGTCTTCATATTGGCCGTGCTTGCAGAGAGAAAACAAAGGACAAAATAGGGGTAGGTGAGATTAAGGGTGGTTGGGTTCTCCGCGCCCTTCTCACCCTTCTTCCTGCGGAAAAAAAGAAAAAGGGCACTGATGTCAATTTGGTCACTCGTGCCATAGACCTGGGCCAGCATCAGGGGAAGCAGGGCAACGGGAATCCATTGAAACATGGCCATAATGGCCTTGGGTGATGTATTGGACGAATAGAAATAGATGAACATCCCCACAAAGATGACGGTGCAAAGGTCTGAGATGCGATTGAAATCTGAATAGGCGAGGTCCCATCTCATTGTGATAAGCCGCGACCCCTCAAGGAGGAGCGCTATGATGATCCCAAGGATCAGGTGATCCGTTTGCCACCCCCATAAAAGCAGGGTCATGCCCAGGAGTAAGGGAGGGGTCTTCATAACTGGGCCAATCCTTCCTGGATCTTGCCGATTTGGAGTTGAACCAGATTCCGGGGGCTCCCCTTCATGGGTCCTGGATCCAGGGCTTGTGGGGTGGTACTGTCAGTAACAACCAGCACCAGCAGTGGTACGCCAAGGGCGTTCAGATTGCTTATCAATTCCTGCCTTTTTTCATCCCAGGTCAGCAGAACACAGATACAACCGCTGAGCATGGAAGCCCTTGCAAGGACCGTGGGAGGTAACACACTGAATGGCTTATCCCTGCAGGCGGTTACAGAGGCGAGGATCTCCAGCATCTTGTCGGTAGAAGCCAGTCCCCGGCCTGATGTAAAACAATATGCCTCGGTTCCAACAAACATGAGATCCAGCAGGGTCTCCTGGGTTTCCATGGTGCTCACAAAGGAGGAGGCCACAGACACGGCTTCCTCAAAACGTTCACTGTATTCCACCGTCTGAAAGGTATCCAGTATAAGGGCGTGCCGCACAAAAAACTCATCCTGATATTCCTTGACAACGGGCTTTCCCGTCTTGGCCCAACTTCTCCAGTGGATAAGCCGCAAAGGATCGCCGGGCCGATAATCCCGCATGGACAGAAATTCCTGGGAGTCCCCCACCGATGAGGCCAAGGACACTCCTCCCGGTTGATATCTTCTTGTTCCGGGAAGCTCGATGGGGGGCAGAGGGTAGCGCCTGGGCAGGATAAGGACAGATTGGGGTGCTGATATTCCATAAAAGGCCTTAAAAAGGCCCAGGGGATCCGGACATGCGATGGTAAGACCCGCCCATCTCAAGTGCCCCCTTCGGGTAGGGACCATCTCAACACGAACTTCGGCCTTACCGGCCGGGGCAATAGGAGGGACAGATTGTTCCCTGAGTCTCACCCCCTGTTTCCTGGAAAGCAGCCACTGCCACCGATGATACCCTATGGCCCTGTCCACAGGATTGCGCCTTCTTTGATCAGGCTCCGGTGCACTCAAAAATTCGTCAAAGGTGGGCAGGAAACTCTCCAGATTTTCTAAAAGGTTGAGACCGGTCTGTCTCTTCCTGGTCAGGTTTTCAACAATCACCCGGTAATGCAGTCTTTCACCGACCGTGCCGAACCTCGGGAGTTTGCGCTCGACGGAAAAACGGGCTCGAAAGAAAAAGCCCCATACCATCGAACCGAGGAAGAGGAAGAGGAGGAAGGTAAATATCTGATAGGCAATCGTCTGGGTGGTATCAAGACCGACCACGGCGGACGCCACAAGGGCACTCAAAACCAATAGTCCCGCCCCGGTGAATCGCCGGGCATACCGCCTCTTTCGCTTGGAAAAAAAGGCAAAACTGAAATAGAGAAGCCGCTTCAACATAAGATGATGGTGCTTGATTCGACGATAGAGAGTGAGTGTTTTTCGAATGGATTTCACACCGGTGAAGGTAAGGTTTTCAGAATATCTTCGACAACCCCTTCCGCCGTCTCACCGGAAAAACGGGCCTGTGGGTCCATAACCATCCGGTGGGCAATCACGGGCTCGGCAATTTCCTGAACATGTTCGGGGGTAACGAATTCCAGACCGTCAAACATGGCAAGGGCCTTTGCCGTCTTCATCAATGCAAGAGACGCCCTGGGGCTCGCCCCCAGCTGGACACCCGGATGGGACCTGGTGGCCTTTACCATTTCCACGATATAGGTTTTTAACTCTTCACTGATGCGCACATTTTGAAGCTGTCGGGCCAGCCCTACCACATCTTCTTTGGTAACACATGGGGAGATATCATCTATGGGATGTCCTTTTCGCTGGTCTGTAAGTATGGATACTTCCTCTTCCGTGCTTACATATCCCAAACGAAATTGCAGTGCAAACCGGTCCATTTGCGCCTCCGGGAGGGGATAGGTTCCACGGGACTCCACCGGGTTTTGGGTGGCGATCACAAAGAAAAGATCCTCAAGGCGGCGAAGTTGGCCATCCATACTTACCTGCCCCTCAGCCATGGCCTCAAGGAGTGCGGACTGGGTTCTGGGTGAGGCCCTGTTGATCTCATCCCCTAAAAGTATATTGGTAAAGACAGGACCCTTGTGAAAGTGGAAGGCCTGGTCCTTCTGGTTAAAAATGGATACCCCCAGGATGTCCGATGGCAGCAGATCCGGAGTGAACTGGATACGGCTGAAATGTGCATCAATGGACAGGGCCAAGGCCTTTGCAAGCGTTGTCTTGCCTGTACCCGGATAGTCTTCCAGCAGAACATGGCCTCCGCTTACAAATCCCGCCAGCATCATTCGAACGGCCCCCGACTGACCCCGCATGACCCTTTCAATGTTCTCAGCAATCTTTTGATAGATGTTCTGAAAAGACCCAATCTCATTGGAAGCCATCCTCTTCACCTCCCCAGAGCGAATTCAAATTATCTTTACTGACCTCATTTTTCCCAAAATTTCCAATATTTGTCAAAAGGATTTGAATGCTTCCAAAGAAAAGGGGGCGTCCCTTTCGAGATACCCCTTTTCTTTGGCGGGATATGGTCTTGGGTGGTCAGTGTTTTCCCGGGGCGAGGGACATACCTCTCCTCTCCCAGGTAATGTATGCCTCCAGAGCGATCATTCTGGGATCATCCAGTTTCCAGGGCTCGCCCTCTAATGGATTTTCAATGCACCAGTTGATCATGTCCCTCAAGGTAGAAACCTCCCCGATCTGTTTTTGAAACTTGGGATAGGTCTCGGGGTGGGTATTGCTGGCGTTGGGATGGCACATGTCGCAGGACACGGTGTTGCTCCCAAGGGCACTATGAAAGAGCTTCTCCCCTTCCAGTACAACCTCCATAAAGGCAGCCTCCCACTTCTTCAGGTCTTCTTTGGTAAATTCATCCGCCTGGGGGCTTGAGATCATGCCCAACGCCAGAACGAATGTCAGGCAAATACAGAATATGATTTTGGAACGCATGATATCCCTCCTCTTTCTAATAGTGGGTTTGCGGCGGAATCCGCTTTCCAGGCGCCTGGTATTGTTCATCCACAGCCTGCCCTGCCTTTTTATCAAAACGAACGGTCCGTGAAGTGTTCTCCCACAAATCAAAATGCTGTGACCCCCTACCGCCCTCCATTGTAATCTGAGACCACCCCGTGGCATCCCGCTCATGAAAAGGATCAGCCCGGTTCATGAATACAGTCTGTTTGGGCACCATATTGGCCTTTTGATCATAGCTGACTGGGTAGGGCCAGGGCCATGCCGTGGACATCCATGCCTGGAAGCTGATGTTTCCGATCTGGTTGTACAGGACCTGGTGGACATGTCCATGGAAGACGTTCACCTGCTTAAAGGGCTTGAGGACCGCCTGAATTTCCTCGGCATCGTCTGTCCAGAAATTCCAGGGCTTGAATACCTTGTAGAGCGGCGAATGGGAGAAAACGATCAGGGGCGTGTCATGGCTCACCTTGGACAGGTCCTTCCGGAGCCATTCGATCTGCTCCTTGCCCACCATAAACGGGGAGCCCTGGGGGTTGTCCAGCCGGGCCATGGCCAGCATCCTTTCCTTGGGAGTAGGCCAGCGCTTGATCCATTTCTCATAGGTGCGAATGCTGTTCAGGGTCACAAAATGGACCCCTTTGTGATCAAAACTGTAGTAGAGCTTGCTCACCTTTTCTTGCCAGTATTGGCCCATATCCAGGTAGTAATCATGCTCACCGATCACGTACCGGATAGGCACCTCAATCTTGGAGAGCATTTCAAGTCCGTGATCGAGCTCTTCCTTTTTACCCAGTTGGGCCAGGTCCCCGCCAAAGACAATGAAATCAGGCTCCGGAAACGACAAACTTACCTCTGCGACTGCCTGCTCCAGACCCTTGTCAAAGTTGTTCACAAATTTTGTCCCTTTGATATGGGTCAGATGGGAGTCGGAGATGACACCAAAGGTAAATTTTTCACCTTTGTTTTTGCCCCAGCACACCTCAACAAAATTGAGGGGCAATACCGATGAGGCAGTGAATGCCGCTGCAGTTTTTAAAAAGGAGCGGCGGTTCATAGACTTATTCAATGACATGGGGTTCCCTCCTTTCCTTCGTAACCTTTTGGTTTCATTTTTTGTCCAAATCCGCGAATTCCGGACTGGTTAACGATTCTAAAAAGGCAATAATGTCTTTGATCTCCTGATCTGTGAGATTAAGCACACGGACACTGCCCAGAAAGGGATTTTTCTCCCCTCCCTTGTTGTACAGTTCCATGACCTCTTCCAAAGTTGCCATGCTGCCGTCATGCATGTAGGGGCCGGTCACCGCAATATTGCGAAGCGTTGGTGTCTTAAATGCGCCGAGTTCCGATGTCTTCCCGGTAATGACAAATCTGCCCAACTCGGAAACATCGCTTTTGGTGAGGATGGATTCATCCATTGCCTTCCCTTTTTTCTGGGACATCTTCACTTCTTTGACCAGTTTGCGAAGTTTCGGTCTGATTTTATTAAAGCCCACGCCAAGGTTATGAAACTTGTTGTCCGTGAAGAGGGCGTACTTTTCACTGATCATATGGCATTCCTGGCATCGGGCCTTCCCGAGGTAAAGTCCCAGACCCCGCTTGGCGGATTCAGACAGGGCATTTTGATCACCCCCGTACTTGTACCTGTCAAAGGGCGAATTCCCGGAGATAACGGTGCGTTCGAAACTTGCAATGGCCTTGACCACGTGGTCAATGGTGATGCCCTTTTTGTCGACCCCGAACACCTGTCTGAATGCCTTGGGATAATCAGGGTCCTTCCGGATGATGTCGATGATAAACTGGTGGAAGTTCTGTTCTTTGCCCAGTCCGTGTTCCACGGGATTGAGAAAAGGATCCTTGGCCTGTTCTTCAAGGCTGGGCCGCCGACCGTCCCAGAACTGGCTGGTGTAATAGGCGGCATTGATCACCGTTGGTGAATTGCGCGTGCCCTTCAACTTGTTGATTCCCTCTGCCACGGGCAAACCATCGCCAAATGCCTTTGCCGAATCATGGCAAGTGGCGCAACTGACGGTCCCGTCTGCACTGAATCGTTTGTCTTCGTAAAGCTTTTTCCCAAGGGCAATCTTTTCTTTTGTCTGCGGGTTGTCCTCAGGGATGGGTACCGGAGGCAATCCTAGAGGAAGTCGCTCTTGGCTCAGAGCACTTCCTGCGGCCAAGAAGGTGATCACCAGAAAACACAAAAACACAACATTCCTCATTACTGCTCCCCCCTTTAAAAATCCTTCTTTTTTAATATATATCATCAGGTAATCACTGTTTTTTGATAATAGTTATTGCTAACAGCCCAAAAAAATTTCATGCGTCGGCAGTAGATTTCTTTTTCTGGCATTGCGGGCAGATGCCGAAAAAGTCAAGCCTGTGATTCACAATGCGATACCCCGTCTGCCGGGCCATTTCATCCGCCATTTCATATAAGGCATC
>JAFDIX010000151.1 GCA_019307805.1 Deltaproteobacteria bacterium
CGGTGTAACCGCGCCGTAGGGGGCGGCTCTCTAATTCATGTCCGGGCCCTGAAGATTAACCGAAATAATTTTTGAGACCCCCTGTTTTTCCATGGTCACCCCGTATAACCTGTCAACAATCTCCATGGACCTTCTGTTGTGCGTCACCAGGATGATCTGAGAGTGCTTGGCGATCTCCTTCAACAGGCTGTTAAAACGATCGACATTTGCCTCGTCGAGCGGCGCATCAACCTCATCCAACAGACAGAAGGGACTGGGCTTGATGAGGTATATGGCGAATAAAAGGGCCATGGCTACCAGGGCCTTTTCCCCACCTGAGAGGAGCCCCATATGGCTTAGTTTCTTTCCCGGAGGTTTGACCTCAACCAGCACCCCGCTCTCAAGGGGCCGAGAATCATCCACGAGTCTGAGATTGGCTGTTCCGCCGCTGAAAAGAATGGGAAAAACCTCTTTGAGTTTTTTATCCACATCTGCAAATGTGGCAGCGAACCTCTCAAGGGACGTTCTGTTAATCTTCCTGATAGCTTTGATCAAAGACTCTATGGAATTGAGCAGGTCCTCCCTTTGCTCTACAATGAAGGTATGTCTCTCCTTGAGTGCCTCATGTTCTTGAATGGCCGTGAGGTTGACTTCACCAAGTCTCTCTTTCTGAATCTTCTTATGCCCTAACTCCTCTCTGATCTCCTCTGATCTCCGGGGCGGAAAAATCATCTTTCAGGTGTTCCCTGTATACCCCTTTGAGATCGATATTCATGTTTTCCCGGACCATATCAACCAAACCATTCATCTTGAAAACAACTTCTGATTGCTCCATCTTGGCCCGATGAATTTGCTCCTTGAGCTCATCCAATCCTGCGCGTAGAACCTCGCCTCTCTTGTCCTCTTCCCGGATTGTGTTCTGCATTTGATTCCGGTTCTGTTCCTCCGAATTCACTGCATCTTCGGCCTGTTTCAATTTCTGATAGAAGGCATGGAGCCGCCCCTTTAGTGATTCCTCCCTCTTGACGGTCTCCTGGTAGCGGGCCTGGGCCTCAACTATCTCGTCTTCAATCCTTTTCAGCCTCTGCTGGCCCTCTTCTGTGAAGTCCGCTATCCTATCCACCTCTCTCGTCAGACCCCTCTCCTCCTCTCTGGAGAGACCGAACTCCATCTTTCGGCTTTCCACTTCTTCCCGAAGCCGCTCAAACTCGCTTTCGCATTCCTGGAGCTCGTGTTCTTTCTCACGCAAAAATAATTCTTCCTGCTCCCGACTCTGCTTGCATGCTTCAAGTTCCGATTCGATCTTGCTGAGTGCATCCCGGTGTCTGGACTGCTCCTTGTTCTTCTGTTCCAGTTCATCGGATATCCGGGTTCCCAGTTTTTCAAGCTGGTCCAGTTCGTGGCTGATTTGGAAGGTTGCCTTGTCCAGGTCGTTAATTTTCTCTTGGCAGTCGTCCTTTTCCTCCACCAATCTGTCCAGAGATGACTCCTTCTCCCTGATCTGAAGGTCCATCTGCTCCAACCGGGCCTTATATCCCTTTAGGGCCTCCGCCATTTCAGCCCTTTTCTTTCCCAGTTCCTTGATCTCTCGCTTTCTGGCAAGAATGCCATGGGAACCATAGGCGACCTTTCCACCGCTTATGATTCCGGTTCGGTCAACCATGTCTCCATCCGGTGTGACCAGACACTGATCTCTCCCATTCACCTTCCAGGCGGTGATGGCCTTATTCAGATCATCTACCAGAGCCGCATCACCAAGCAGGAGGTCGATAATATGCCTGTAATCCTCGGGAACCGTGACCAGTTCGCGCAGGAGAGGAAAACCGTTGCCGTGCGCATGATTCCCATTTCCGTTGACATCCCTGATGGGGACAAAGCTGCTCTTGCCCTTTGCCCTGGCCTTGAGATAATCGACCGCCTCTTTACCATCATCCTGGGTCTCCACAATAACGTATTGGAGTTTGTCCCCGAGCACCGTTTCCACGGCCTGCTCGAATCTGGGTTCTACCTGGATAACATCTGCAACCAGCCCCATGATACGGCCTTGACGCCGTGCATCCAGATCCTGAGCCCTCATGATGGTTCTCACGCCCAGTTTGAATCCCTCAAAATTCTCTGTGAGAGACTTCAAGCTCGCTAAACGGGATTCGCAGACATTGAGCTCCGCCTCAGCCGACTTTATTTCTATTTCGAGCTCTTTTTTTGTCTGTTCCAACAGGTCTCTCTGTTGCCGCTCCCCGCCGATGTCTGTCTCAATATTCTGAAGTTTTCCTACGAGAGCCTCTCGAACCTCATTTTTCCTCCGGGAGGCACGGACCAGTTCTTCCATTTTCTGATCCACACCCGTCTTTTCATTTTCCAGCCTGGACCTGCCGTCAGTGATCTCCCCGATCCTGTTATTCAAGTAGCCGGATTCCTGGTTCAGGCTCATCTCTTTGGACATTCCCGATTGCACCCTGGTCTTGACCTCTTCGTATTCCTCTCTGACGCGCTTCAGGAACTCCTGCTTGCCCTTCACCCTTCTATCCAGCAGGGATATCTCATCTTCCAGGTGTTCCGAAGTCTTTTTCACTTCCTCGATTTTGCCGTAGAGATTTGCCTTTTCCTCAACCAGTTCCCTGTGCCGTCTATGGATTTCCCCCTTTTCCTGAACCAACCGGTTTTCTAATTCCTGCTGCACCCTTTTCTCGGTTGTCATGGACTCGAGGATGGATTCCTTTCTGTTGACATCCTCCTTTGCCTGGTGATAGGCCTGCCTCAAACCTGCGATCTCCTTGTCCTTTTCATCCAGTTCTATATTGAGCGTCTCAATCCCTGCCTGAATGGATGAAAACTCCGTGGTCCGGCCCACTTCCTCATGAAGGAGATCCTGCGTCGATTTCATCCGGCTGTGAGACTCCTCTTCCAGTTCATGGTAGGAGTTGGAGTGCAAAATGAGCTCCAGCCTGCCGATTTTCTCACCCAGGGATTTGAATTGTCTTGCCTTGGAAGCCTGGTATTTGAGTGACCTCATCTGTCTTTCGACTTCAGACAGAATGTCTTCCACCCGTTCCAGGTTGACCTTTGTGAGCTCTATTTTCCTCTTGGATTCTTCGACCTTTTTTTTGTATTTGGTAATGCCTGCCGCCTCTTCAATCATGGCCCTCGTCTCTTCAGGCTTTTGATCGATGATAGCGCTGATTTTTCCTTGACCAATGATGGAATAGGCACGGTTTCCGAGGCCCGTATCCATAAATATTTCCTGGATGTCTTTAAGCCTGCTCGGAACGTTGTTGATGAGGTATTCACTCTCGCCGGACCGGTATAATCGCCTGGTAATGGCTAACTCGGCATCATGGGCAAACGGTGGCGGGAAAGAGCCGTCTCCATTTTCAAAAATAACGGACACTTCGGCCATTCCCTGAGGTTTCTGATCCTTTGCGCCATTGAATATAACATCCTCCATTTGGCGCCCCCTCAGGAGTTTGGCGCTCTGTTCGCCCATTGCCCAACGGATAGCATCCACAATATTGCTCTTACCGCATCCATTAGGGCCGACAACTGCGCTTATTCCCCTGGGAAATGGGATATCCATCTTGTCCGAAAAGGACTTGAAGCCCATCATATTGATTTTCTTGATTTTCATAGAGACCCCCGCTTCAATGAGCTACCAGTATAGGTGGCCAAGACCTTTTTTTACCAAATTTTGCCCTGTTTGTAAAGAATAAATACCACATGATGTATATCGGTTCGCTTTAGTGAACAATATATGGTAGAATAGGGTCCGTTGTCGAGAAAAAGATTGACAGATTTCAGATTCCGTTCCTAGAATCAATTATGGACAAAAAGCTTATTCTTTTAATCCCTGTTGTTTCTCTCTGTTTTTTGCTGGGCTATGCCTGGGCCCAGGAAAAAGATGAGGAGACCTACTCCATTTCTTTGGTCCAGACCGCGGAGGTTGACAAAAACATCGTCAAAGTGGATGACCGAAAGGTTATGACAGAGGAATATACCATTAAAAAAGGAGATCATCTCTGGCAGATTTTCCGTGAAAGAGGCCTCCTGGAAAAACGTAATCTTGGAGATATTATCTCAGTACTCAAGAAGCTGAACAAATCACTCACCGACCTTGACCTGATTCATCCCGGTGAAACTATCGTTATTCCCCTTTCCATATCCCCCCGGCAGGCCCCGGTCAAAGTAGCCAAAAAAGTGATCAAAACCAAAATATCCATAGAAAATCTGAAGGATCTGGATCTGGAAAATTATACGGTTCAGAAGGGTGACAGTCTTGTAAAGATAATCCAGGGTCGCTTTGATATCCCCGAAGAAAAATTGCACAGTGAATATCTGCAGCTGGTAAAAAAATTGAATCCGTCTATTGAGGATTTGAATATCATTCATCCCGGACAGGTTGTAAGGCTTCCTGTCTATACGGCCCAGATTGTCAGGGCACCCATAGAGCGGAGACCGCCGCCTCAAGCGGCGCCCAAGGCCCCTGATGCCCAGGGAATTGAGCTGGCCAAAGAATTGGGGGAGATACTTACGCGAATGGGTCTGGATTGGGTGCAGATCGGCCAGCATTTCATTCCTCTGCAGGCAGGAGGACAGGTCGATTTGAAGGCGGATTCCTTCCCGATTATCAACCTTGCCAGCGGGGACCGGTTGATTGTGGACCTTTTTGATGAACTTCCGGAAAAAATGGCCGACCTGATTACTTCCACATGGGCGAGCTACAGAGTTGTACATCTAAAAGGAGGAGATGATCTGAGAAGCGCGCTTGATAAGATCCTGCCTGAATGCCAGTATCCAAAAATATACAAACTGGGCGATCCGCTTGAGTTGGCCGGAGACATTGAGATTCGATTGACTGCAGACTGGATTATTGAAATGGCCCCCGGATCGAAAAATGAAAGCACAAAGTTTATGATGGTAACCCTGACCGATAGTCTCAACCCCGGGACCCCAAAGGAAATCAAGGCTTTTCTCATGCCCCTGGGGATCGATGTCATTGATTATCCTTTGTCAGACCAGGACCAGGGTGCGTCTATTCCCAAGATGGACGTTCTGCAAACCGACGGCACCATGCCCACCCTTATAGAGACGGCCCTGAACCTCAGTAACATCCGTTTCTCCAGAAGTGTGGAAATCCCGGTATACAAAAGCCGTAAGACCGATTTTAATCTGCTTGTAAAGGCCGATTTTCTCCTGAATATCGATGGAAAGGACTGTATTATCGATATCTCCGGATTGGGAAAAGATGTCCAGGCCCTGCTCAAAGAGCACAATTTCATGGTACTGAGTCTGGCAGAGATTCGGGATCCTGCCGTTGCCTTTTCCATGATTCTGGATTTGATCGGCGTTAAGTTTGACACGGAACCCCACCCCTTTCTGGCAACCAGCAGGGTGGATTCCAGAAATATCAACATCATTATCCCTGGAATCACCTTTCAGGACAGTGATGGTCAGGCCATCCTTGCCACCCACCTCGGACTGCCTGATGATCTGGTTCGTTTCCTGAACCGAAAGGGTTACCAGATCCTTATCCTGATCCTTTCATGATGCCCTCCTCAAAGTGGCGAACCCGGTTTTGATTCTCCCAGAAGGGATTAGCTTTGTTGAAAGTCCACCGCCTTATTGAAATTTCAAATAGCAAATCCCAAAAAACAAACAAATATCGATCACCGAAACTCAAAAACCAAACAGAAAACAATCACTTTAAACCGGTTTGAAACCGGGGACCCGCCTAAAGGTGGGGAGTCCAAGCAAAGCGCGGACAAATTTGGGATTTATTTGTCATTTGGTGCTTGGAATTTGTAATTTTAGACACAAAAGCCCAAGGCAGAGCCATCTATCTCTGACGTGGCCCAAATGTCCAGGTTAACCAGGTAAATATAAAAAAAGGCCTCCCCCTGTCTGGCTTTTTTTTCCAATCTGGTATAGGGTCTTACGCAAACGACCGGATTCCCGGCATGGCGCCCAAAAAAGGACGGGATGATGTTTCTTACCCTTGCGCCGTTCGCCGTACGCCTTGCACCTTTGCTCGAATGAATCCGGTTTCCATTAAACGGCTTATGCATTTTAATCCCGAAATGTGCAGCAAAATATACCAGTAGGAGGAATTGGAAAATGGCACTCATGACGCCTGAGCAGTTTGAAGACAGCCTCAAGACGAAGAAACCCAAGGTGTTTATGGATGGGAAACGGGTGGAGAATATCCTTGAAAACAGGAACATTCGGACCGTTGTGGAGTCCAACAAGGCAAGCTACGCCTGGGCCCTTGACCCGGAGTTCAGCGACATCATGTCCTGCTATTCCCCGTTGATTGATGACGTGGTGAACCGCTACACCCATGTTAGCGCGAGTGTCGAAGATCTCACCAAAAAAGCGGAGGCCGGGACCTTTACCTCTGAGAGGCTGGGGACCTGTATCTACCGATGTGTGGGATACGACGCCTTTCATTCCCTGGCCAGCACTACCTGGGAAATGGATCAGGACCTGGGGACGGAATATCATCCACGGTTCATGGAATATCTCAAGATGGTCCAGAGGGAGGACCTCTCTGTAGCCGGGGCCCTTACGGAACCCCGCGGTCGTCGAAACCAGAAGACCCTGGACTGGCCTGACCCCTACCTTTCCCTTAAGGTCACTGACAAAAACGATGACGGCATCTTTGTGCGTGGTGCAAAGATCAACATCAGCGGCGCCTTTGCAAGTCACGAGTTGGTAGTCCTGCCCCAGGCTGCTCACTTTGAGGGGGAAGAAGACTATGCCGTCGCCTTTGCAATCCCAACCGATGCGGAGGGAATTACTTACGTATGCCAGTATTCCCCCTACTCAGCGGAAAGGGACCTGGCCGGAGACATTGAAGAATTGGGAAACCCGCTTTTCGGACAGCGAGAGACCTCCATGGTCATCTTCGACAATGTCTTTGTACCCTGGGAAAGGGTCTTTCACTGTGGAGAACATCCCTATTCCATCAAATTTGTGAGCAGGTTTGCCAAAACCCACCGCATGACCTGCGGCGGCACCTGTAAGGTGGGTTTCATGAATCAGATCATAGGGGCATCGAAACTGGTTCAGGAATACAAGGGGCTGGACAAAGTGGCACACATCAATGATCAGTTGACTGAGATGGTCGTGTTGAGAGAAACGGGAAGGGCCTGTGGTATGGCAGCCGCCACCAAAGGTGTGGAAGAACCCCCCGGATCAGGGGTTTTTCTGCCCGATGAACTCATGGGGAATGTATCAAAATTGAATGTTTGCAATGCCTTCTGGAGGATCATGGCCCTGGCTGGGGATATCGGAGGCGGTCTTATTGTAACCATGCCTTCCTTGAAGGAGTTGAAAAACCCTGCAGTGAAGGATTATGTGGAAGAATTCTACAGCTTCGGCTCTGACGAACCCACTGAAAACATACTCAAGGTCCACAAACTCCTGCAGCATTGGACGGCCGGCCAGCACGGTGTCGCCACCTGGCACGGAGCGGGACCTGTCATGGCCCAGAAGATCATGTTACAAAGGGTCGTTGATTATGAGCACGAAAAAAATCTCGTGAAG
>JAFDIX010000152.1 GCA_019307805.1 Deltaproteobacteria bacterium
GGGAAAGCAAAAACCCTCCACCACGCCCCGCTCAAGGGCCGTATACAACTCACTCATGGGAATGGTCACCGGAGTGATGCCCAGGGCCTTCTGGAATCGATCGTAGAGGAAGAAGCTCCTCATTTTCATTCCCTTTAAATCCGCCAACTTCGTTATAGGCTTTTTACTCCACATCTGAAAATGGGCCCAGGTGCCGGGCCCCACATACCGGATGCCTACCTTTTCATATGTTTGTATGAGGAAATCCGTAAAAGGACTCTGCCTCATCTCCATGGCATCCTTGAACTTCACCGCAACCATGGAGGCGGCACTTGGCACAAGTTGCCGATGAACGGCGATGGGCGTGTAGGCCATTTGGATCATATTATTCCTCACGGCCTCCGCCTGCTCTCTGGGCGGCACAGCCTCGGGACCTCCCACATACTTGATATTGATCTTTCCCTTGAGCCCTTCATTGAGCATCTCGAACCATTTGAGGGCCGTAGGGTTAACAAGGGGATGGTTTTTTGGGAAATAGGTGACCACTTTTATCTCAACCGGCCCTGCAATACTGATAGAGGTTGTGACTAAAAGAAATGCTGCTGCAATAATGACTGTCAGGAAAATGTTTCCAAACTTTTTCATCTTCATTCCTCCTTGATTAAAGGGTTTTTTTTTGAAGTTACCCCGAAAACAAGTAAATGGTTTGGGTACTTTCCTCACCTCCTTTCAATTCACTTCGGAAATGATATGCCAGCTGAACTTAGGGGCTTCGCCCCAATTGGAATGTTGGAATGATGGAACAGCCGACTTCGCCATAGTAGCCAATGGCTACGACGGCTGAACTGGAATAATGGTTTACCTGTCGAGAGCCTCAAGGTCGTGCGATTGGGAAAATCAAGTTGGCAAAACATGAGAGAAATGAGAAATTCGGATCTAATCCATTCGGTAGAAGACGAATTTCCATCATTCCATTATTCCACCATTCCATTATTCCATGTGTGAGGCAAGACTACCAAGCCTCATCAAATATCTATAATTTCAATAAGTTGTAGAATTTCCGAGACGATAGAATTGCTATGCAATTTTATTTAACGATCTTCTTTTTTATCTCTTCCTCTAATGCCCTCTTATCCAGCTTATTTGCTTTTGTTAATGGCATGGCATCAATGAATTCCACCCTTTCGGGCAGTTGAAGCACTGAGGCATTCAGACCCTTGAGATGGGAAATAACATCTTCGAATGTGAGCGTTGCACCGGGTTTGGGTTGGATGTAGGCGCAGGCCCTCTCCCCAAGCTCCGGGTCCGGCATACCCACAACGGCGACCGCTTCGACATCCGGATGGGTGATAACAAGTCTCTCGATCTCAACGGTGCTGATACTCTCACCGCCTCGCTTTATGATCTCCCTGAGCCTCCCTGTCAGTGTGATAATGCCCTTATCATCTATCATGGCCATGTAGTAACCGGTGAATACCCCGGGCCCTTTCACCAGAAGTTGGCCTGAAGTGTTGGGGGGCAATTCCCTTCCGTCATCATCAACAACCTTGTAGGTATCGTAGGGGCAGGTCGGTTTCCCAACCGTACGAAGGACCGACTCGAAGTCATCATTCATTCTGGTGTGGGCGTTCATTCCTTCGGTGCCTCCGTAGGCATTTAGATATATGCAGCCCATTTTTTCATTGACCGCCTTTACGACCTCCCGCACCGCCGCACCGCCGCCCACATACATCTTTTTCAAGGAACTCAAGTCATACTGTTCAAAAGCCTCGAACCTGGCCAACCGGGAGGCCAACGCAGGCACAAGGGGAATTGCAGTGACCTTTTCCCTTTCAATCACGCGGCACATGTCTTCGGCTTCCAAGGAATCCAGCATCACGGTCTTTCCAAAGGCGAACAAAATGGAGCAGAGCCCTATGCTGGAGGGCAGATCATGCCCGATGGGGGCGGCAACTGGGTGCGGGGGACAACCTTGGGTAGCCCTGTAGTTCCGCCTGTAGGCCCCAAGTGGCCGACCTGCATCGGGTCAGGCCTTCTCTCCGCCAGCCTGGTCAGGTTTGCTTCCGTCAGATCCCCATTCCCAATGAGCTGCTCCAAACTCAAAAAACCCTCAGGGTTTTCACTTCTCGCCAGAATCACGTGCTGGATCCGAGGACTCTCCTTCAACACATCTTTGACAATAGGCCGGTAATCGACCTTCTTGTATTTCTCTGCCACAACCCAGTGGGTTGCCCCTGTCAGGCGAATAAGATAGTTGATCTCGTATTGCCGGTATTTGTCGATCAACAAAACGGGAATGGCGCCGATTTTCTGAAGTGCGAAATAGGCATAGATAAATTCATTCCAGTTGGGTAATTGGACGAGAATGCGGTCCAATGTCTTTATCCCAAGCTCCATGAAGCTGACGGCCAGCCTGTTCACCTTTTCTCTCGCCTCGGAAAAGGTTAGTCGACTCATGCCATCCACAAAGCCCACCTTGTCGGGGTAGATATCCGCCGCCTTGTCCACAAGGTCCCCGAAAGTGAGGCCGGCCCACCAACGGAGTTTGTTGTACTTCTCCGCATCTTCTTTTCTATAGGGTGTGAAACCTTCAAGAGTCATTTCCGGCGCTCCTAACTGAGCAACTCAGTCTTTCGTGATACCTTCGTGTTCTTTATCTCTCGCCCGCTCGCTTTCAGCCGTCGTAGCCATTGGCTACTATGGCGAAGTCGGCTTGCTCGCTAGAGCACACAGGGGTCACAGAGTAGAAATCAGTTCGCTTCGCTAATCCCGCTTGCAGCGGGAGAATAGCGGAATAGTGGAATGATGGAATAGGTCATGATTGTCATAAAGGTGTCGTTATCCCAGGAACCTGCAAAAATACTCGTGGAGAAATAGTAAACATTAATATCAACACACTTGGCCCAGACCTAATAATTTTCCGTTTTTAACCATTTTCCATCATTCCAATATTCCATCGTTCCATATGGCTAGTTCTATTCAAAATGAAATTAGAGCAACTGTAATTTCAGAGAGTTATAGAGTTTTCGAAACGTTCTTTTATGCTTTTCTCTGTGTTCTCGCACCGTCGCCATAGCGGCTTTGGCGCGTCGGCGACTGCGCTCTCTGTGAGATATAATCTTTTTAAAACTATCGCGAATTGGTTAAATCGTTGTCCAATCGGAGACCTGTCCGATCTTACCTATATTTTCAAAGATAGCGTATTTGATGATGCATTTCCCCTTTTTCTCATCAATATTCATGTCCGCCATGTAGGTGGTCTCATAGTTGAGAACCTCGATGAGGCGGTCCCCGATCATATTTGCGATGGGGCACATATAGGGAACAATCCCCTCTTTCTTTAGTTTGGATTCCTTGGCTATATGGAGGCAACCCTCCACCTCCAGCTTCAAAAGGATGCCGTGTCCGTGTATGGAAAATTGAATGTCCTTGGCTATACCCATGGCCTTGAGTGCATCTATGCAATTGCCGATGAGTTCATCCGTGGTCTCGCCACTGATCTCCTTTGACTGGATGAGGTCTATGCCTATCAGGTCCACCTTTTTCACGGCCGTCCCGGTGATCTCATGATAAAAGAGGGCCTCAAATCGAGACAACATCTCATTGAAGTAATTGATGATTTCTTGATCAGCCATAGTTTGGTCTCTCCTTTCTTCCGAACTCCTCCCAAAAAACAATATCCTCCAGCGCCTTCTTTGGTCTCGGATGCTTTCTCGGGCCGTCGGGCCAGCCAAAGGAGACCACGGCCAGCAACTTGTATTTTCCCATCTCATGGGGCACTTTCAGAAGCTTCTTCATCTTGATCTCCCCTCTCACGGGCGCAACGGGCCCATGGACCCAGCAGGCCCCGAGTCCGAGAGCGTGGGCCTCAAGGAGCATATTCTCGATGCAGGCGGACAGGTCATAGGGGGTGTCCAGGGCGTCGCATGTACCCGCAACCACAATAAGGAGGGGCGCCCTGCCCAAAAAGGCGGAGACCTCACCCGTGTACATGAGTTTTTCTATCCTCTCACGTTTCGACCTGTCCTTGATGCCCTTGAACTGGTTCATCCTGCCCATACAGTATTCTGTTGTGGTAAATATGCCGCTCCCTACCTTAGCCATATCACCGATTTTTTTCTGCGTCTCGGGGTCCCTGATCACGATAAGTCGCCAGGGCTGGTGGTTCTCGCCCGTAGGGGCCCACCTTCCGGCCTCGAGGATCTTGTCTATGATCTCATCGGAAACAGGTTCCTTTGTATACTTTCTGATACTCTTCCTCGTGCTGATGATATCCAGAATATCTTGCATGGTTCCTCCTGATTCACCTTAAATATGTACCAGGCTTCATGCCTGAACGTTGAACACCTTTTCCGCGGCCTTGCTCATAATAATATCGATCTCCTCTTGCGAGAAGGGGATATCGGTATCCGGTTCCCGGATAGCATTCACCCATTCCGCCTCCGGACACCAAAAAGTGGGCATGGGTGTATCGCTCGCAAAGAGGACCTTCCAGGGTGTCGTCCAATCAATGAAGTCCCTCAGCCATTCATAGAATTTCTGTCGACTCAACCGGTAATCCAGCTGACGAATGGACAGATCCACATAGACATTTGAAAGGGCCGTGGCTGCAAGCCTGGCCTGCTCCCAGGACTCGAGCCCTGCATGGGCCATAACCATCTTGACTTCCGGAAAATGCTCTGCTGCCGAGGCGATATAGATGGGCTGTCCGAACTCCCAGTTGACCTCTATCCCTCCGCTGTGAAAGACGATGGGCACACCCCAATCCGCACACTTTTCATAAAGGGGGAAACAGACCGGATCATTGGGATAGAAGCCGGCGGATGGGTGAAGCTTGAATCCTTTCATTCCCCATTCCTCGATGGCCTCCTTGGCCTGATCCAGAACATCCGGCCGTCGGGGGTCGAGGGCGGCCAAGGGGATGAATCGGCCTTCCCATTTCTTTGCCATCTCTGCATGAATTCGATTCTGCTCCCTGTTGCTTACCCGTGGTTCCCCCGTGAGGGCATAGGCCCAATCCACTCCAAAAATAACGCTTTTGTCTATGCCCGCGCCATCCATCCTCTCAATCAACTTGCTGCAATCCGGATCCACCCTCCCCTTCATCTTTTCAATGTATTCATTGGGCTTTATTTTCGTCCCGTGGATCCGATTGTAGATATTTGCTGCCATCCGGGCGTTTGCTCTCAAAAATTTCCCTTTAACAAAACCGGGGATAATAAGATGCACATGCGTATCAATGATCATTATTCACTCCTCCTCATCATTTTTTCTCTCCATTGAAGATGACCTCCATCCCGGCATCCCTCAGGGTATGGGCCACGATTTTTGCACCCCGGTCATGTCCGTCAAGACCCACCTTCGCGATTAAGACCCTTATCTTCCTTTCTGCCATAACCACCCACCGAATGCCTGGAGTAGTGGAGTACTGGGCACTGTGAAAGATGAAGGTTCCAACACTCCATCACTCCAATACTCCAACACTCCCCTGCAGTACTCTCCTGCTCCAAGGTCGTAATAAAATAATGGTGCACTAAGACAGGAACCTTGCCTGCCTCATATATACGTTGGTGCCTTGAACTCTCCCCACTTCTCTCTCATAACAGTGCAGATCTCACCGATAGTGGCATAGCACTTGACTGCCTTCATAATGGCGGGCATGAGGTTTTCGTCCTTATCGATCGCTTTCCCGAGCTCTTCCAAAGAGGAGCCGACCTCCCTGTGGTTCCGTTTGGCCTTTATTGCGGCGAGCTTTTCCTTTTGAACTCTCTCTTTTTCCGGATCAAATGCAAAGATATCCTGCTCCTCGACATCCTCTTCTTCCATGACAAACTTGTTGAGCCCTACAATGACCTTCTCCCCGCTGTCGACCTGCTTCTGGTACTGTACGGCGGATTCCTGTATCTCCCGGACGACATACCCGTTCTGGATGGCCTCCAGCATTCCCCCCATATCGTCTATCTTTTTCAGATACGCAGAGGCCCGTTTTTCTATCTCGCTGGTAAGAGATTCTACATAGTAGGAACCGGCCAGGGGGTCGATGGTGTTACAGAGTCCTGATTCATAACCCAGAATCTGCTGGGTTCGGAGTGCGAGTCGTGCGGAATCTTCGGTCGGGATGGCGTAGCCCTCGTCCCAGCAGGAAGTGTGAATAGCCTGATGCCCCCCCAGGATTCCCATGAGGGCATGCATGGTCACCCTGACGATGTTGTTTAACGGCTGCTGAGTGACCAGTGTGGACCCGCAGGACCCGCTGTATGTTCTGAACAGATAACTTTTGGGATTACTGGCCCGGAACCGCTTCTTCATGATTTTTGCAAACAACCTTCTTGCTGCCCGGTATTTCGCCACCTCCTCGAAAAGGTCCCTGTGGCATCCGAGGCTGTATGACAGACGTGGTGCGAAATCATCCACCTCCAGTCCCCTTTCCCGGGCCTTTTCTATGTAGGTAATGGCGTTGGCCAGCGTGAATGCCAGTTCCTGTACGGCATTCGCTCCAGCCTCTCTGATATGATAGCCGGTTATGCTGAGTGTGTTCCATCTCGGAACATGTTCGAAGCAGTACTCAACAATGTCCAGAACAAGTTTTATACTGGGCTCGGGTGGGAAAATATAGGTGCCCCGGGCGATAAAGTCTTTCAGGATATCGTTTTGTGTCGTACCGGTTAGTTTTTCCCGGGGAATACCCTGCCCCTCCCCCACTGCAATATACATGGCCAGCAGGATCGTTGCCGGCGCATTGATGGTCATGGATGTTGACACCCTGTCGAGAGGAATGTCTTTGAAAATGATTTCCATATCAGCCAGGGTATCGACCGCCACGCCTACCCGTCCCACCGCTCCCTCTGCCAGGGGGTCATCAGAGTCGTATCCGAGTTGTGTCGGGAGATCAAAGGCCACAGAAAGCCCGGGCATGCCATGCTCCAATAGATAGCGGAATCTTTCGTTTGTATCCTCTGCTGTCCCGAAACCGGCATACTGTCTCATGGTCCACAGGCGACCGCGATACATGGTGGGGTAAACACCTCTTGTGTAGGGGTACTCTCCAGGAAAACTGAGATCCCTGTTGTAATCCGCACCTTCCGGATCAAGGGGCGTGTAGAGTCTCTTAACAGGAATGCCGCTCTCTGTGGTGAAGACTTCCTGCGTTTCCCGGGACCGGTCCAACACCCTTTTGAGCGTGGTCCTTTCCCAGTCTTCCATGGCGTCCCCTATCTTTACCTTTTCCTCCCCGCCCATTTCACCTTCCTCAACCCTTAGATCTGAACAGGCTCCTTTTCCTTGGAAATGCCGGCAACCGTGGCATTCCTCCCCTTTCTGACATGCAAACGAATGGTTTCGATTGCCCCTGCGAGATCCTTTTTCTTGATTTTGTCAAGAATATCGTGATGCTCCTGGACAGCCAGTGGCATTCTTTCGGGATTCATTGGAATCAAATCAAATCTCAGATAGATGTGCTCAAAATTTGTCCTTAAAAGTTTTTCCAAGACCTTGTTTTTGGCCATTGCAGCAATTTGGAGATGAAATTCTGCCTCCAGAGCGGCCTTTTTCTTATCATAGTGCGGGGGCATATACGCTTCGTGTTTTCGTAGCTTTTCCTCCAAAACCTCCATTTCATCGGGTTCGGCCCGGTCTATGGCCTGTTCAACAGCGTATGCCTCCAGGGCCTCTCGAACGCCGAACAGGTCCCAGGCCTCCTGAAGGTCAACCGGTTTGACATAAAAGCCACGGAAGGATTCGGAGATCACATACCCTTCCTGCTCCAGCCGGTTCAGTGCATTGATAATAGGCGTGCGCGACATATTGAGCATCTGAGAGAGGTCTCTGTAAATCAGTCTCTGGCCGGGATTCAATTCCTGCTGAAAGATCATTTGCTTGATCTTCCTGTAGGCCGAATCAATGAGGGTCTTGGTCTCTCTCACACTCTTTGGTTCCCTTGAATTATTGTGCCCGCTGATTCTTTTATTTTGGGGCGTCATTCAAATCCAAATACTTATTTCATTTTTTATTTAATTAAATGTTTCCGGTATGTCAAGAAGAATATATGGTTTTTTTGGGCTGTTTAAACTGAAAGTATTGATGGACTCGTAAAAAGTCCGAATTTGTCATGCCGGACTCGATCCGGCATCCAGAACATGCTGAAATCACTGGATTCCGGCCTTCGCCGGAATGACGCTTTAAAGAGGTTCCAGACTTTTTACGAAACCATCAATTATTGTTAATTGAGATTTAATAGGAGTCTATAGATTTTTCTTGACACAAATGAAATGCCATCTATACAATGAACGGAAAGAATTGAATGATAAATTTAATTAAATATTTTTGCGCAGAGTTACATTTTATGTCCAGCTAACTTTGATCAACTCGTAAAAAGTCAAAAATGGGACGGCTTCGTAAAAAGCTCCAAATGCAAGGCTTGCGAAACCGGGGACCCGCCCGAAGGGTGGGGAGTCCGTACGGCGTACGGACAATCTTGAGGAATGAGGCGTACTTACAGTACACCGCAATGACGAAAGATGAAGCGTAACGCAGCAGTTGGACTTTTTACGAAGCCGTCAACTTTGGATTCCTTTCTCTATAGGAGGCCCTAGATAATGAGTTCTATGAGAGAAAAAGTCAAAGAACTCCATGAACGGCGCTTCCACCTGGAAAAAGGTGGGGGCAGCGATAAGATTGAGGCGCAACACAAAAAAGGGAAACTGACTGAAGATTGAGGCGCAACACAAAAAAGGGAAACTGACTGCACGGGAGAGGATCGATCGACTCTTGGATTCCGGGACATTCGCTGAACTGGGGCTCTTTGCAAAGCATCGCTGCACCCGGCTGGGAATGGACAAAAAGGAACTGCCCGCTGATGGGGTGATAACCGGCTATGGGGAGGTCGATGGCCGAACCCTGTTCCTGTATTCCCAGGACTTTACCGTAATGGGAGGATCCGTCGGTCCGGTGCACCAGAAGAAAATGGCTGAAACGGCCGCCCAGGCCCTTGTGGCAAGGGCTCCTTTGATCGGCCTGTACGATTCCGCCGGCGCCAGGCTGCAGGAGGGATCTGAAAACATTACCTTTGCCAGACTCTTCCGCCAAAACGTAATATGCTCGGGGGTTGTGCCCCAGATTGCGGCCATTATGGGCCCTACCGCAGGCGGGTCCGTCTATTCCCCGGCCCTCATGGATTTCATTATTATGGTCAAAAAGACCAGTTTCATGTTTATCACGGGTCCTGCCACCATAAAAGCGGTTACCCAGGCTGACACAAACAATGAGGACCTGGGCGGTTCTTCAGTGCACTGTCGCAAGAGCGGGGTTGCTGACCTGGAGGCCGAAAACGACGAGGATTGCATTGTCAAAATCAAGAAGCTCCTTAGCTATCTCCCTTCAAACTGCTTTGAGAATCCGCCCCGAGTGGTGCCTCAAGATGACCCTGCCAGGCTTTGCCCTACACTGGAAGAACGCGTCCCGGCAGACCGGAAAAAGGTCTACGATGTTCGCCTGGTCATCCATGAAATCGTTGATGGGGATAGCTTTTTGGAAATAAAACCCGATTTCGCACAAAACCTGGTCATTGGTTTTGCCAGAATGGACGGCCGGGTTGTCGGTATCATAGCAAATCAGCCCCGTGTGCTGGGCGGAACCATTGACATCAATGCCTCTGACAAGGGCGCAAGGTTTATCCGGATACTGGACGCCTTCAACATACCCATCGTGACACTGATGGACACCCCGGCCTTCTTGCCCGGCATCCACCAGGAACACGGCGGCATCATCAGGCATGGCGCAAAGATGCTCTACGCCTATTCGGATGCAACGGTCCCCATGGTCACAATCATTCTCAGAAAGGCCTATGGCGGAGGATGGTCTGCCATGGGCCCCAAGGAACTGGGCATAGATCTTGTTTTTGCCTGGCCCACGGCGGAATGCGCCTCAATGGGCCCTGAAGGGGCAGCCGATGTGATTTGGGCCAAGGAGATCCGCAACGCCCCCGATCCTGAGGCAGCTCGGAAAAAATTCGTGAAAGAGTATGACAGGGATTTTTCTACACCCTACCTTGCTGCGGCCCTTAGGGTCATTGATGATATTATCTATCCGGAAGAGACGCGGCAAAAAATCATACAGGCCCTGGGGATGTTAGAAAAGAAGGAAAGAACCCGGTCACCACCGCCTTTGGCGGCGCCGTAGGCGACCAGGGTTCAGGGGTTCAGGGGTTCGAAGTCCAATGCAAATCCGAAATTCAAATAGCGCATTGTTGTGGAAGGAGCAATGAGATGGAAAACAACAGGGATGTGGTGATCGTCAGTGCCGTAAGGACTCCTTTTGGCCGTTTTGATGGAGTTGCCCGGGAGATCCCAAGTATCGATCTCGGTGTCGCTGTTGTGAAGGAATCCTTAAACCGGATCGGACTCGATCCCGGGGAAGTCGATGAATTATATTACGGCACATGCATCCCTGCTGAGTATGCGCCATACCTGAACGTCCCGGCCAGGCAGATCACCCTCTTGGCCGGGTTTCCGGCAGAAAGCATTTCCATGACCATCGACAGGGCCTGCTGTTCTTCCATGTGGTTGTGGGGTGCGGCGCGGAAAACATGGGCAATGCCTGCCTCCTGGTGGATGCCAAATACGCACGCTGGGGAAACCGCCTGGGACATGTGCAAATGGAGGATATCCTGTTTGAGTTGGGATACGGAAAGAAGGGTTTCAATCCCGTTGCACTGGACGCAGGGGAAGTGGCACTGGAATATGATGTTTCCCGAGAAGACCAGGACCGTTGGGGTCTCCGGAGCCAGGAGCAGTGGGCTCGGGCTTACGGAGAGGACAAATTCAAGATCGGGGAGGAGATCATGCCCCTTGAGATCCCCCAGAGAAAGGGCGATCCCATCATCCTCGACAGGGATGAACCTCCCCGGGAGACCTCCCTGGAGAAACTGGCCAAGCTCAGGGCCATCTACGGCAGCCCTACCGTGACCGCAGGCAATGCGCCCGGCATGAATGCAGGTGGTTCTGCCATTGTCATCATGAGCAGGGAGAAGGCCTTAGAGAAAGGCCTGAAACCCCTTGCGACCATTGACGCCATGGAATGGGCCGCAGGCGAACCCCGGTATATGGCCACTTTGCCCGCAAAGGCCATTGAGAAGGTGCTCGCCCGTGTCGACAAGGGAATCGAGGACATGGATCTCATCGAGATCAATGAGGCCTTTGCAGCAGTGACACTGGTCTCATTGAAGATCCTGGCAGATATGGATCAGGAAAAATGGAAGGCGCTGCAGGAAAAGAGCAACGTCAACGGAGGTGCCATTGCCATTGGGCATCCCGTGGGCGCAAGTGGTGCCCGTATTACCATGACCCTCATGTATGAACTCATGAGAAGGGGGGGTGGCCAGGGAGTCGCAGCCATCTGTGGGGGGCTCGGCCAGGGTGAATCCCTCGTGCTTTCGGTGTAATTGAACTTGGTTCGCTTCGCTCATCCCGCCAATTGGCGGGGGAATAATGGAATAATGGAATGATGGAATATTGGGTTTCTATTCTACCTCATTCACATTGAAAAGCATCATGATACTTGAGATAAACAAATCATGGATCGAAAAACCCTTAATCAGAACACAGAAGTTATCCGTTTTTGACCATTATTCCATTGTTCCAACATTCCATTATTCCATGTGGCTGGCATAAAAAAAGATGCCACTAAAAACCCTTT
>JAFDIX010000787.1 GCA_019307805.1 Deltaproteobacteria bacterium
GAACCTCCTCGGTGTCAGAACTGAAGCACTCCGGGCAACTGTCATAGAACTCACCTAAGAACTGGTGCCCGCAGAAGCGGCATTTCATCGTTTCCTTGTCGCGTTCTGTGATCTCATCTTGGGCATCGTCGCTCAGGAAGAAGCAAGAGAAATGTATAATTTTGTGAACATGCTCCATCCTCCCTCTTTTTCTTTACAAAATAACTGCAAATTTTTTTCGTTGTCTGCTATATAACTACCACGAATCATCATGCTGTTATTACACTGGGGGTATGTTGATGTTGAAAGAGATGAAACGACTTTTTTATGCAAAAAATATCGCGATCATTGGTGCCACTTCCAAGAGAGATTGGGGCTGGTCAAATGGCAATTCCTGGATCGCCGGATCGTTTAAGATGGGATTTCAGGGGGCGATTTATCCTGTTCACCCCAAAGCAAGAGCTATCTTGGGTTTGAAGGTCTATCCGAGTATCCTGGATATCCCAGCTGAAATTGACTTGGCTGTTTTCACCATCCCTCTGGCTGTTGTGCCTCAGGTAATGGATCAATGCGTCAAGAAAGGCGTAAGATTTGTTCATCTCCTTACAGCCGGTTTTAGCGAAACGGGCGCGGGTGACAATGCAGAGGTTGAGAAGCGCCTTATTGAAACAGCCAGGAAAGGTGGTGTCAGGGTCATCGGGCCGAATTGCATGGGTGTGTACTGCCCTGAAGGGGGGCTCTCGTGGTCAAATGAGTTCCCTGCTGAGTCGGGGTCAACAGGGCTTTTCTCACAGAGTGGTCAGTTGGCCTATCATATTGTCGTCCGTGGAGCAGATCATGGGCTCCTTTACAGTAAGGTAGTCAGCTTTGGGAATGCAAGCGATCTGCAGGCCCATGATTTTCTCAACTATCTTGCCCAAGACGATACAACAGAAATCATCGGCGCATACTTAGAAGGATTGAGGGATGGAAGATCATTTTTTGAGGCGGCAAAAGAGGCCACTTTGAAAAAACCGTTAGTCCTCTGGAAAGGCGGGCAGACCCAAGGGGGTTGCAGGGCCACCCTGTCCCACACCGCCGCGCTTTCAGGGGCACAATACATCTGGGATGCCATGTGCAGGCAAACAGGGATCATAATGGTCCATTCATTGGATGAAATGGTATTTACGATCAAGGCCCTGCAGGCCCTGCAAAAACCCAAAGGACAGAACGTGGCGATCTTAGGAGGCGCGGGTGGCGGGTCGGTAACCATGACCGACTTCGCTGAAAAAGAGGGTCTCAAGGTACCTCCTCTCATGGACGAAACCATACGCCGAATGGGGGAATTTGTTCCGATCGAAGGGAACAGCACCAGGAATCCACTCGATATTGTGCCCGCAATTATGCCAACACGGTCGAATGAAGGAAACCTGCTTCGGGTGATGGAACTCATCCGGGACGACCTCAACATCGATGCGATGATTTTCAGCATTTTCCCGAAAAGGATTTGCGATATCTATGGAAAACCCGCTTTGAATGCCTATCTCCACCTTTGTTTGGAGGCTGCGGAGCGATTAGAAAAACCCCTTTTCATTTGCCTTCCAAGAGAGAGTAATTGGCAGATGGATATACTTCGAAGGGAGGCAGAGGAGTGGTTTCACAATGCAGGCATGGCAACGTTCCCGGACTTTCGTCTGGCTTCCAGGGTGATGCTTAACATGAAAGAATACGGAGATTACCTTTCAGTTCATGGGGTATAAAGAAAAAGGAGGACTTGTTTTCACAACCCACAATTTTACGCCATATATTTTTTGCAAGAGACATTTGAGTGTAGATGGTAATTTTTGCGAAAAAGTTTTAGTAATGAAAAGTTCTGGTACCTGAACCCGTGTCACAGCCTTTCGCTCCAAGTGATTCTTTGTGCTTTTGTCAAGGTCAACGGGTCTGAAGTTTGAGAGATTGTCAAGGTATCTCACGTTTTCTAATGCCCGGATTTGATGAGCCTCCCATGAGATATCTTAACTCTCGATCACCCTGGTGAACAACAATATTACAGATCTTACCTGGATTGCCCTGAATAGCATCTACCTGCAATCAAAATATATCGCAGATTGTTAGTATGCAAAATAATTTTCCTGGGAAATGGATTCAAGTATCATATAGGAAGTCCAGCATCATGTGAAGATAGTCCATCAGGGGAACGACCACAAGATGTAGTGGCATTGGACAATGTGTATAATGGCAAATTCAATCTTGCCCGGATGAGATATTGAGCCATTATGTCAACGTTTTCGTTTGTTGAGCTTTATAGCAGATCGCAACATCACCGCGAAGTCCAGCATCCGATATCTTGTAGTATGGACACAAGCGGAATGGACAAATTACGACGATGCTCTG
>JAFDIX010000788.1 GCA_019307805.1 Deltaproteobacteria bacterium
ATGATATCCCTGGACTTACCGAAATAGCCAACACCTATAAACCGAATCCGGAAAACCGCAAGATCTATGACGAATTGTTTAAGGCATTTCTCTCTATCTACAAGAACAATAAAAGAACCTATAAGAAATTGAATAGGATTTAATCTCTTGTATCGTAAATTCGTGCTTCTAAGGAGGCAAAGATGGATATGAAGAAAGTCTTAGAAAGTGGCATTGGCCGAATGAATCCCCGCATTGCTTCCTGGGTGTTCAAAACTATCAAGGCCATACCCTCTGTTAAGAAAAAAATACAAAAAGAATATGACGACATCATGAAGGATCTGGAGGGTGTGATAAAGCCTTACAAGGAACGTTCAATTTCCTTTTCACATCTACCTGATACCGGCCGTGACAAAGATGAAATAATAAAGGACATGGAAACCATTGGGTCTGTTGAGGAGTCAAAATGGAAAGACGGGTATGCTTCGGGTGCTGTGTATCACGGCGATGATGAACACATACAATTCCTAAACAGGGTATATGCCATCAATTCACAGAGTAATCCCCTTCATTCTGATTTGTGGCCGAGCTGTGCCAAGTACGAGTCCGAAGTGGTTTCCATGACCGCGAACATGCTGGGTGCAGATAGAGTCAGTAAAAGTCCGGATTCTGATGAAGAGATATGCGGGGTTGTTTCTTCGGGGGGAACGGAAAGTATTTTGCTGGCCATGAAGACCTATCGGGACTGGGCGCGGGAGATAAAAGGGATCACCAAACCGGAAATGATCATCCCCAACACAGCCCATGCCGCCTTTGAAAAGGCCGGGCAGTTTTTTAACATAAAGATCGTTCGTATCCCTGTTGATAGTGATTATAAGGCAGATGTGTCTGCCGCCAGAAAAGCCATGACAAGAAACACCATAGTAATAGTAGGATCGGCACCCTCGTTTCCACACGGCATCATTGACCCAATCGAGGAATTGTCAGAGATGGCGAGAGAAAGAGGTGTCGGATTTCACACGGATGCGTGTTTGGGAGGGTTTATTCTCCCGTGGGCTAAAGAGCAGGGGTATGATATTCCTCCTTTCGATTTCAGGCTCCCCGGCGTGACGTCAATCTCTGCAGATACCCATAAATACGGATATGCGGCAAAGGGAACGTCTGTCATTCTGTATCGGGGGCTGGAACTGCGTCATTATCAATATTACAAGGCAACAGATTGGCCTGGTGGACTCTATTTCTCCCCTACATTTGCCGGAAGTCGACCGGGTGCCCTGAGCGCTGCCTGCTGGGCGGCCATGCTGGCTATGGGAAAGGATGGATACATGAAAGCCGCCGGGGAAATACTGAAAACCGCGTCTTTTGTAAAAAAGGGGATCAAAGAAATGCCGGATCTCTACATACTGGGCGATCCGCTCTGGGTCATAGCGTTCGGCTCGGAGACCCTGGATATTTACAAGATCATGGATTACATGACTAAGAGCAAATGGAGCTTAAACGGCCTCCATAGGCCTCCATGTGTTCATATCTGTTTGACCCTGAGACACACCAGGCCAGGAGTTGCGGAGAGGTTTTTAACAGACCTGAAATCGGCAGTGACCTATGTGAGGAAAAACCCCGACGTAAAAGGCGGTATGGCTCCCGTGTACGGCATGGCTGCCACCATACCTGACAGGGGCGTTGTGGGAGATCTGCTTGATAGGTATATGGATTTGTTGTATAAACCCTAACGTTGCAGAAAGATTTGGTCCAAAAGCGCTTCGCTCGTTCTATATCAGGCCATCAAGAAACGATTGCCCATTTTCAAGACCTCACCGTATGTTCAGTACGCTTTCGTCCCTGAAAATGGTCGATCGCCCCTTGCTGACCCAATCTATACTGTTTTGAACTAAAATTTTATGCAACGTTAGGGTAAAGTTTGATCGCTTAACATCGCTGTTTTCGCATTGACTGACCCCTCTTCCCCTACTATATTTGCCCCATGCCGAATTCCCCTCTCACCATAGAAGACATACTGGGACCGGACGGCCTGCTGGCCCGATCCCTGGATGGCTTTGAGTTCAGGGACTCACAGATGCAGATGGCCCTTCTTATCCAGGAGGCCCTTCAAAGAAAAGCCCCCGCCATCGTGGAAGCAGGCACTGGGACCGGAAAAACCTTCGGGTATCTTGTCCCACTTATATTGAGTGGTAAAAAGACGGTGGTTTCTACGGGAACCAAGAATCTCCAGGAACAGATTTTTCATAAGGACATTCCCTTTCTACGGAAGGCCACCAACCTGGATATTGATGCCATGATAATGAAGGGGAGAAAGAACTACCTGTGTCTTCACAGGTATAATCAATTCTTTTCACAATCTTCTTTTTTGAAAACAGG
>JAFDIX010000789.1 GCA_019307805.1 Deltaproteobacteria bacterium
AAGACAATGTTTGAAGAATGCCTTCTGATTAAAATCTTCGTTTATAAATCCCTGGGTAAAAAAACCCTGCAAGCTGGGAAGCGCCACTTCCACACCCTGTCCTGATAACCATTTGATGAGATTTCCATTGGCAAAAAAGTTGTATTTAAGGAATATCTCGCCCACCACGCCGATACGGGGAACCGGCCTATCCACAACACCTATGGCATTAAAGGTCCTTACGGCTTCTTGCAGGATATTCATAAGGTACTTAAAATCGCCGTTTTCTATGCCCGGTTCCATTTTTGAGAGATATTTGGCGTGCAGGGCCTTTGAGGCACCGGCAACCCGTTCCCTCACGACCGTGGCCAGATACATCTGGGCCAGGGGATCGGAGAACATAACGCCCAGGCCCATTCCCTTCACAAGCCGCCTTTTATCTCTTTCCTCAATGGCAAATTGCGAACGGGGGCTTAGCTGCTTTGTGGAAAGAGCGACCACCGGGACAGACTCTATACCCGCTGAAGCCAGGGCCTTTTCAATGAGGGCGACGTAGTTGGAGGCCCTGCACTGTCCTCCTGTCTGAGTCAGTATAACAGATGTGTTCGCAGGGTCGTACCTGCCGGATTCAAATGCCTTGACTATATCCCCGGCGATAAGCACTGCCGGATAACAGATGTCGTTATTAACGTTTTTCAAACCGAATTCGATTGAATCCCTGTCCTGGGGCGGAAGCACGTCCACATTAATGCCAATGGACCTGAACGCGGCCGGTACGAGTGGGGAATAGAAAGGTGAGAAATAAGGGGCGATATAGGCCCTGTTCTTTATGTCCTCATGGTTTACTACCCGATGCTCTGAACAGGACGTATCCTGGGGTTGTCTGGTCCTGTCTCGCCTTTCCTTAACCGCCTCCAGCATGGAACGCAGCCTGATCCTCACAGCGCCCAAATTGGATATTTCATCCATCTTGATCATGGTATGGATCTTTCCGTTACTGCTCAGAATGTCTTTTACTTCATCGGCAGACACGGTATCCGGGCCGCACCCGAAAGAGATGATTTGTACCAGTTGGGCATTATCTTCTTTTGTCACCCACTTTGCCGCGGCGTAGAGGCGGTTGGCATATGTCCACTGGGTAAGCACATTAATATCAGAAAGGGATTTTTTCTGAACCCCGGGAACAGCATCTTCGGTGATGACATCCACGCCCATATTGGCAAGGAGATCGGGGAGACCATGATTGATCAGGGGGTCCATGTGATAGGGACGGCCTGCCATGACTACCAGCATCCTACCGTCTTTTTTCGCCTCTTTTATCAGCCCGGACGCCCTGTCTGTAAGCTCTTTCTTGAACTGCCTGTGCGCGGACAAACCTTTTTCCACTGCCCTGGAGATGGAGGCATAATCAAGCCCGAACTGTTTGAAGAAGATGTGAAGCTGCCTTTTCAGCAATCCCGTATCACGGAATCCTATGGCGGGGCTGTCAAGGGGAATACCGTATCTCTTTTCAGGATCAATTGCGCTTTTTAACACATCCGGGTATCCGGTGACCACCGGGCAGTTGTAACTGTTGACGGCATCCTGGAATTCCTCCTGTTCGTGGACAACAATGGGGTAAAATATCCTGTCCACTCCCTTTTCTACAAGATCGAGTATATGGCTGTGTGCCAACTTGGCCGGAAAACAGATATTATCTGACATCACCGTGGAGGCCGCCCTCTCATAACGCTTCATACTGGAAGGGGAGGAGAGGACGACCTTAAATCCGCACTCCACTAAAAAGGCGGCCCAAAAAGGAAAGTTCTCATACATGTTAAGACACCGGGGGATGCCATAAGTTTGAAGCGCAGGGGTACTGGGCTCGACAGGACGATCAAAGAGGAGCTTTGATTTTTCGGCAACCAGGTTTTTCCCTTTATGCCTTACCTTTGATGCATTGGTGAAATAACGTTCACATCGATTGCCGGTGAAAAAATGATTTCCGTCTTTAAAGGACAGCTTTGTGACAGAGCATTGGTTCTCACAACCGTGGCATTCAACCTCCTTAGAGGTAAAATGGACGTTAAGTTCCGGTTCACGAAAGGGATTAAATCCGCTGGATTCTTTCCGATAAATAGAGTGGTTTTCGAGGGCGGTCAGTGCAGTGCCATATGCGCCCATGAGTTCAGGGATATCAGGCCTGATGACGGTTTTCTTTAAGAGAAGTTCAAGTGCCCGCAATACTGCGGGGTTGCGGAAGGTGCCCCCCTGTGCCAGTATCTTATCTCCCAGGATCTCTGTATCTCTCAACTTCAGTACCTTGTGAAGAGCGTTTTTAATGACAGAATAGGCCAGGCCTGCAGAGATATCCGGTATGCTTGCGCCTTCCCTC
>JAFDIX010000153.1 GCA_019307805.1 Deltaproteobacteria bacterium
TTAACCTCCTTATGTAGTGCCTGAACGAAAACTGCTAATCCCCCCCCGTTTACCAGCGGGACGTCAGAATCAAATTATAATCCTCGAAGTACTTCTATGTATGGATGCCTGTCCCGCTGTATTTAAGCGGGGCGGTTAAAGTTTTTGTCTTCCTTTAACTTTAGATATAGTCAAATAGTTGAGTGGTTAAATGGTTGAGTTGGAAAATCATTGCATTAATTTCAATAGGTTACGGATATCAAATTGGTAAATATCTCCCGCCACTGCGGGGCTAAAAACAAATATGTCCGTGAATTTAACCAGTTAACTATTCAACTATTCAACCACTTAACGAGGTCTGAACTTGAAAAAATTGTCTAGTTTTCGTTGGGGCACTATGTATTATGATCGCGCAGTGCTACAGCCAAAGGGCGCCAGCGTCAGCGCCGCCAACCATATCCCGGTAGGCGGACAGCAAACCTGGTGCCGGGTGATCCGGTCGATCAGGGGGTTTTTTCTGCCGCCGCTTGAGTCCCTCTTCCGATACCAGCAATTCCATTCGTTTTAGCAATTCCATTCGTTTTTCGGGTACGTTGATTTCGATGAGGTCCCCGTCTCGTACATAGGCCAGCGGCCCCCCGTCCCAGGCCTCAGGGCATATGTGCCCCACACATGGACCTCGGGTGGCTCCGGAGAAACGCCCGTCCGTGATCATGGCCACGGATGTGTGAAGACCCATACCCACCAGCATGGCCGCGGGAATGGACAATTCCGGCATCCCAGGTCCCCCCTTCGGGCCCTCGTAACGCACCACCAGAACAGAGCCAGGCCGGACCTCCTTGTCCAGCAAAAACCCCCGGACGTCCTCCTCCGAGTCGAATACCACGGCCGGTCCTGTGTGGGTCAGCATGGAAGGGTCCACCCCGGTCTTTTTTACCACCGCGCCCTGAGGCGCAAGATTGCCGTAAAGAATGCCGAAGCAGCCATCCGGGGCCAACGGCTGGTCTGCCGTCCGAATAACCTCTCCATCCGGGTCGGGGGCCACAGCAAGGCATTGACCCAGTTGGCCGCCCGTGGCGAGAGTCACGTCCGCATTCAGGCCTTCCCGGATCGCTTTAAGCACCGTAAGTACCCCACCGGCCCGGTGGTAGTCCTCCATGTTGAATTCTGATGATGGCTTGAGCTTGGCGACTACAGGCACGGAGGCCTGTATCCTGGCAAACTGCTCTAAATTCAAGTCAACATTCATCAAAGAGGCTGTGGCCATCAGGTGGAGTACGGCGTTGGTAGAGCCCCCTGAGGCGGAGACATACTTGATTCCGTTCTCCAAATTAGCCATTGTGAGAAAACTTGTAAACAAAGCTCCTTCGTTTGTGAGTTTCACGATCTGTTCACCCACGTCCCGTGCCTGGCGAATCTTGGCGGCTCCAAAGGAGAGCATGGTTGCAGAACCAAAGGGGGCCACCCCGAGGGCCTCCAGAAAGCAACCCATGGTGTTGGCCGTACCCATCATGGAACATGTACCGGGAGAAGCGCAAAACAGTTCCTGCCACTCCAAAAAGGTTGCCTGGTCTATTTCTTTGTTGCGTCGTTTGCCGATGGCTTCCTTGAGATCAGAGGTGACCACAGTGCGATCCCCCAAGAGACAAGGGAGCATGGCCCCGGCAGTGAGAAACAGGGTGGGCAGATTAAGTCGCACGGCGGCCATGATCATGCCTGGAATGATCTTGTCGCACGAGGCAAGCATGACAAGGCCCTGAAAACCGTGGGCCCGAACCATGGCTTCTATGGAGGCACAGATGAGGTCGCGCTGTGGCAGGATAAAGCGCTGGCCCTGTCCTTGGGCCATCCCATCGCAAGGGGCGGGCACGTTGAACTCACCAGGAGATCCTCCGGCGGCCCAGATACCTTCTTTTACCCGGCCGCTCAGGTCTTTCAAAGGTAAGTGCCCGGGGTTGACTTCAGTCCACGAATTCACTACCGCTATCTGGGGTTTTTCCAAATCCAGCTGCCGGTATCCCACGGAATGCATCAGGCCCCGGTAGTAGGCCTCTGTGATGTCTGCTGATCTGCCGCGAGGCACTGTCATAATGCGCCCTCTTGCCTTTTTCTGAATTTTGTGCCCAGGATTCCCTCGAACACTTTGATCATGGCACCTTTCCCCTCGTCTCCAAAGCCCTCGGCCAATGCCATCTGATAGGTGGTAGTGCATGCGTGGACCAAAGGCAACGGAATCCTATGGTGAGCCGAGATTTCCGCCGCGCTGATCATGTCCTTATAGGCGTGTTTGAGGGGATAACCTTTATTAAAGATGCCATCGATGGCTAAAGGGGCGAAAAATTCAGCGGCAAAACTGCGACCGGTACCGGATGTGACCACCTCGGTGACCTTTTCCGGATCGAGGCCCAACTTCGCTGCCATGGGCAGGATTTCCGCGATGGCCGCGCAGCTAATGTTAAAGAGAAGTTGATTGACCAGTTTGGTCAACTGGCCGCTGCCTACCCCACCCATATGCAATACCTTATTGCTCATGGCATCCAGAACAGGCCGGATCTGGTGAAAAACAACTTTATCAGCTCCAACCATGGCGGTTAACGTGCCTTCTTTGGCCCTGGCTTCCATACCGGAAATGGGGGCGTCGGCGAAGGTGACTCCTTGCTCTCTCAGCCTTTTTTCAAATTCCAAGGTGGGGAGATAACTGGTGGTGCCACAGTCAACAATGATTTGCCCGGGTTCGGCTCCCTGGATCAACCCCTTCTCCCCAAACACGACCTCTTCAACTATGGCGGAATTGGGCAGGCTGAGAAAAATCCATCCAACCTGATGAGCCAGCTCCGCTGGAGAGATGGCTGATTTGGCGCCTTGATCGGTCAGAAATCGCACTGCATCGGGATTTACGTCCAAAACGGTAAGATCGAAATTGGCTTGCATTACATTAAGAGCCATCCATTTGCCCATCTCTCCCAGGCCGACGAATCCGATTTTCTTCTCCATATTTATCCTCTCTGCCGCGTTATAGGCTGACTCGGTAGCATGGCGCTTCTCTTCCTCATCATCCCGGTCCTGTCTGTCAGAGGTCAAGCATTTCAGCGGGGTTGTCTGTGACCATGGTTTGGACCTCCTGTTGGGAAAAGCCAAAATTGAGCATATCCTGGATGTAGATGCCCATCTGCTGGCACGGCACGGGGTTGAGCCACTGCCCGGCGTCTGTGGACATGATACAGTGTGCCGCTCCAACGGCTTTTATCCCGGTGAACAGAGCGTCCCTGGTAATGGGATGTCCCACCTGGCGGGTGGTGTCATTGAACACATGCTCCAGCCATGAGGCGCCCAGGTCAAGGATCTCTTTCATATCCTCAACCGAGTAGTTGACAAAACTGGCCAGGGGATGGGTGACGACAATCTTCTTAACCCCGTGTCTGGCCGCCTCCCGGACGACCACTTTGGCCTCCTCTATGGAGATGTGGCCCGTTGCCAGAGAGGAATTGTGTTCTATGATCAGGTCGAAAATGGGATAGAGGTCCTCTTTCATGGACCCATCGTCATTCAGGACATAAAGACCGTTGAGGTCCATCCCGATTTCGCCGGCCAAGTTGACTACATGACTTTTGTTCGCCACGAATTGTTTAGAATGTAGGGTGGGGAGCCAGACGGTTTTGGCACCCAACTTAAGGGCCGCTCTGACAGCATGGGGATTTAGGCCTCCCACCGAAAGGTTAAGAGCGATCCCGCCAAAAACAGAAAAACCCGTGGCGTCTGTGGCGAGTTGGGCCCTTCCTGCTGTCTCGGTGAAATGATTCTTGATCAGGATAGCCCGCATACCCATCTCTTGGGCGTGCAGGGCCAATTCAATGTCGTTGAGAATCCTGGGGTACAGATCAGGCGCCGAATGGATGTGGATATCGATGGCGCCGGACAGTAGATCCAGGACCGGTTGTTTAAAACGGAGTTTCATCTCTTACTCTCTTTCAGTGGTAGGTCTTAACATACCTAAATTGAAGTGGCTTTTATGAGTACGCTGGTCCAAAAATATTTTGATAGACCGCCGAAGGCGCTCCACAATTTTAGCTCACTTTAGTCACTTCGAACATTAGTCACTTTTCTTATTCAAACCTTTTGGGAGCACCCATTTGCCGTATGGGAAATGGCCTACTTTCATATGGTGACCATACTTGTTTTTGACTATTTCAAAGGCCTCGGTCAGCGAAGTCACAGCCTTGATCTTTACGGTCTCAAAGTCGGGCAAACGTTGCGGTTCGGTAACCACAATGACCTCTTTTTTTGCCATGACTTCGATGATTGGCATCCATAAACAGGCATGCCAGAGCGCCTGTTTGCCGTAGAAGACATCTTCATAAAGCCCCCGGATCGACTCTGATGTGGGAGGCATGTAGCCCTTGGCGTAGGTATAGTGGGCAAGCCCTCCGGGTACGGGGGCGCAGAGAATGATTGTCCCCTCATCGCGCACAAAGTGATCCAGGTTCGCTATGGGCCAGCAGGCATGGGCAAACAGGCGGTCGCCAGGAAAGCTGCCTGATATTGCCACGTCCAGCTTGCCCCCGGGAATCTTTTCCAGGTCAAAGGCAAAGTTGGCATCGTATTTCTTGACTGAAGCCCGATGGGCCTCATTGGTCTCGCCGGCAGTAAGATGTATCAATTCCATCTTTGGGTTGAAGATGGCCAAGAGAGACATATCAAGTCCAGATAAAACGCAGGCTTCCTCGATATCTTCGCGCATCCGGTTCAGAGGAGGTTCGTAACCCACGGCACAGGTGGGGCAGGTCATTAGACGGTGGTTCCATTCAACACTTTCAAAAGAGGAAACACCGGGAAGAACCATGCTCCCTCCTCCACCGTAACCCCACAGCGTTGCCTGGGTCATGGTCACTGCCAGGCTTAGATCGGCCTGGAGGAGGCGCTTGTGGACGCTAATAGGGGTGCCATAACTGGTTACGCCTACAAATTCGTAGTCCCATGTCTCGCGAGCTTTGCTCTGATAGACGGGTATTCCTGAGGCGAGAATTTTATCCCCGAACTTGCGCTTTAGCTCTGAATCGTTCATTTCCCTGAGAAGGCCGCTGGCAACCAGGATTTCCACATCTTTGCCTTCCTCTTGAATCTTTTTCAGGATTGGAGGGAGGATTTTGTGTGCCGGCGTCAGCCGGGCAAAATTGTCGGTGAGGATGACGACCTTCTTTGCATGCGCAAGTCTTTTTGAGAACGGCTCCCCTGCTACCGGATTGTCCAGCGCATTGAGAATCGCCTCCTCTATGTTTTGGATCTCCTCGGGAAAGGACACGTCCGTATCCAAGGAGAGGTTCCTATCGTCAATCTCCAGATCCAGGGCTCCCTTCACGCCATAGGGCACACTAATTTTCGCCATTTTTACCTCCCAATTGTCCGGCAGTGACGCCCTCATCCGCCTGCAAGGGCCAGAAGAAAGGTGATTTCATCTCCGTCTTTGACGGGGGTCCCCCATCCTTACCTACCCAGCTTGCCCCTCTTTGCCAGGTCGTCGGCGATGTCCTTGAGACCCAGCCCCTCCAATCCGGCCCGGGTGGGGAGCCCGGTTGCCGGGTCGAAATTCCGGTCTTCATAGTACTCGTCGAGGATTTTTTCGAACTTATCTCGCTCCACCACGGCACCTCCACTGGGACCGCCGCCCATAAGCGGCTCGTTGAAAAAACGCTCGGGAATATCGTCGTCTGCCCGGGTTGCTCCGCACCGGGTGTTGTAGGCCTTTTCGATATTCCAGGTCCGTTCCCCGGCTTTGAGCATTTCCTGTTCGGTCAGGTTTCGACCGCTACAGGCATTATAGAGCCGCGTCGCAATATGGACCCCCTTCCTGTACAGGTATGGGAATGTGGCGGATCGATAACAGGCGAATTTGCAGAGGCCCAGGATGTCTCCTATGGTGACCAGGTCTTCGCTGAACTTGAGCATCCGGCCCTTGCCTTTTAGACCCTTGGCAATATCGGCTGCCTCTTCGCTACCCCACCACTCTAAGGCCTCTTCAGGCGTCATGATCTCTTCGATGTAGGGGTTGGACCGAAGGTGATCTCCTCCCCGGGTGGACGTGGCATAACTGACGGCTCGGACCGGCATGCCCCTGGGGTCCCCTGCCGTCATTTCGCCGCCCTTCACATGGATAGCAAATTTTTCACTCCCCTGCCCGATTTTGGCCGCGGCCCGTTTGGTTCCCTCGGCCAGCAGGTCGGCCAGGTCTCCCTCCCGCAGGGCGATTTTCCGGGTCAGCTCCAGGTAGGCCTCAATATTCCCGAATCTCAGGTCCAGACCGTCGGAGTTTTTTTCCGTCAGGATTCCCTTTTCGAAGCACTCCATGGCGAAAGAAATGGTGTCTCCGGTGCCCTCGATATCCAGGCCGTAGTGATTGCAGATGTTGGCCCATGCGATGACGGCCTCAGGCTCTTTGATGCCGCAGGTCATGGATCGGGCGATGGTTTCCCACTCCACCTTGGCCGTGGTTCCGGCAAAAGGGCCCGAGGTGATCCGGTAATCTCGGCGGCACCGCACGGGACAGGCCACACAGGCACCGGCCTTGATCTGATAGTCACTTCTAAAGACCTCCGGATCCAGCTTGTTCCAGTCATATTCTCCGTAACGCCAGTTTTCTGCGCCGTGTATCCCGAACTTGACCCGGTGCATCATGAACCTGCAAGTGCCGTATTTGGTTGCCGGCGGACAATAGGGGTCCACGGCGATGGTGTCTATGTAATCCTGGTAGGCCGACTTGAGCGCCTCGATATCCGCCACCCCAACATCACCAGTGCCTCGTGTGGCGATGGCCTTGAGGTTTTTGGCACCCATGACCGCGCCCATCCCGCAACGGGCGCTCGTGCCCTTGTCCGCGCCGTTGTGAAAAACGGCCGCAAGGCGGACCTTGTTCTCACCGGCAGGGCCTATGGAAACAGTGCAAATCTCGTGGTCTCCGATTTCACGGCACAGGTTTGCATGGGTCTTGGAGGTAAGAGAGCCCCAGAGTTTGCCTGCGTCTCTCAACTCCACCCGATCATCGTCCATGAAAAGGTATACCGGTTTATCCGATTTGCCCTGGATTATCAGAAGGTCATATCCAGCACGCTTTAGTTCGCCTCCCCAGGTGGCGCCCGCATGTCCGTCACCGTGCATTCCGGTCAAGGGCGAACGTGCGGTTACCGTAGTCCGGCTGGCTGACGGGGCGCCGGTACCATGGAGCGCACCGGGAGAAAAGATGAGCCGGTTACCGGGATCGAACGGAGCTATCTCAGGGGGGACCTCATCGTACAGGATTTTGGAAGCAACCCCCCTGCCTCCAATAAAAAGGTCGGTGTAATCCGGGCCAAAGCCTTCGGTCATAATTGAACCGTCAGTCAGAT
>JAFDIX010000790.1 GCA_019307805.1 Deltaproteobacteria bacterium
TTATCGATATCTTTCACTGCAATACCTAAATGCTCTATCCTGTCGACTTTCATCCTTCCTCCTTTCACGTGATTTCAATGATCGTAACAGTTCCCTGGTGTTAGGGATAAGTAACGAGCGACTTCCATTCTTCTATGATGCAGGGGACGATCTGACGCAGGTCTCCCACTATGCCGTAATCCGCCGCCTGAAAGATAGGGGCCTTGGGATCACTGTTGATGGCAACCACAACCTTGGAATCCTTTATCCCAACCAAGTGATGCATGGCCCCTGAGATCCCCATACCAATATAGAGAGAAGGCCGTACCGTCTTGCCACTCTGACCTATCATCTGACTCTCCAGATCAGCCCAACCTTCATCACAGGGCGGCCTCGTAGCCCCCGCACTGCCCCCTAAAGCGTCGGCAAGTTCGTCCACTAACTTCCAGTTTTCGCTGCCCCCAACGCCATAACCACCAGCCACCACTATGTCCGCAGCCTCGATGGGACGCGCCTTAGCCTCTTCCCTGAAAGTCCCGACTATCTTTATGCCTAGATCCTCTTCCTTGATATTCACCCTAACCTCTACTACCTCTGCCTTTCTACCAACCTGCCTCTCCAACTTCTCAAAAAAACCAGGCCTCGCAGTAGCCATCTGAGGATAGTGCTTCGGACAGATTACCGAGGCTATTACCGCACCCCCAAAACCTGGAACCTCTCCCACAAGTAACCCGTTCTCATCTACATCAAAACCGATGCAATGGGCCGATAATCCAGTGTTAACCTTGGCGGCTACCCGTGGAGCCAAATCAGCCCCTATGCTCGTCGCCCCCATGATCAATATGCTCGGCTTATGTTCCTCGATTACGTCCTTCATCAATATGGCATAGGCATCGCTACGGTAAACCTCGAGAAGGGGATCATCCGCAAGGTAAACCTTGTCTGCGCCGTATTCTCCCAGCTCTTCGACCAAGGACTTAACCTCATGTCCAAAAAGCACAACCTCTAACGCATCACCCAGCTTGTCGGCCATCTTCCGACCTATATTCAGCAACTCAAGGCCGACCTCGCCTAACTTCCCTCCCCTCTGCTCAGCAAAAACCCAAACACCTTTGTGCTCTTTCATCCAATCCCTCCTAAATCTTATGCTTCGGGGAGAACTTTGTCGGCCCGCAGCTTCTGAAACAACTGTTTCGCAATATCGGAAGGTTCACCACTCAACATCTCCCCCTTGCGCTTCAACTCTATGGTCTTTACATCAGAGACCTGTGTGGGAGACCCGGGAAGACCTAACCTGCTTTTGTCAGCCCCTACATCTTCCGCTGTCCAACAGTCTATCTTCCTCTCCTGGATCCATACAGCCCCCCATATGCTGGGAACCCGCGGCTCGTTTATATCCTTCTCTACTGCCAAGACCACGGGCATCTTTACCTCTACGTCTATATATCCAAACTCAATGTGGAACTTGGCCCTCAGGGTATCATCGTCTATCAGATCAAGCTTGCTCACATGGGTGACGTGCTGCATATCCAAAAACTCAGCTACCTGAGGACCTACCTGACCCGTGCTCCCGTCGAGACTCTCGTTCCCCAAGAAAATAAGATCAGCTCCACCCAGCTTCTTTATACCTTCAGCCAGGGCATAAGCCGTGGCCAATGTGTCCGCCCCTGCAAATTCCCTGTCACTGAGAAGAACCCCTTCGTCGGCGCCCAGAACGATCCCCCATTCCAGGATCTCCTCTGTGCCCGGAGGGCCCATGCTTATCACTGTAACCTTCCCACCCCTCGCCTCTCTTATGCGCAAGGCCTCTTCCAAAGCACTCTTCTCCACCGAACACAACTCTATGGGAATCCCCTTCCGACGAAGGGTCCCTGTCTTCGGATCCAACCGGATCTTGTCCCAAAACCTCTCATCCGGAACCGGCTTTATGCATACAACACTATTTAACGGCCTCATCTCTCCCCCTTTACATTACATAAAATCCGCTCTGTTCGGCTGCATTAGCCCCCATCACCGGATTACTTCCCTCGATAGCAGCCCCACCAATGGTATCCTTCATGATCTCATCCGTACCCCCGCCTGCTATCAGAAGGGGCACAAACCGGTAATATGCCTGGGGCATATATTCGACCATATCTCCGGAAGCACCGTGGATATGGATTGCATGAAGCGAAGCCCTCAATGCCGCCTGAGTGGTGAAGTACTTTGCAGCCGACTGCTCAAGCCTGGAACCTATTCCCTTATCGCGCAACGATGCACCCCTGTACGTAAACAAACGTGCCGCAGCCAGATCAACGTACATCTCGGCGATGCGATGCCGGATAGCCTGCAAGCTATGGATGGGCTTTCCGAATAGTATCCTCTCTCTTG
>JAFDIX010000791.1 GCA_019307805.1 Deltaproteobacteria bacterium
AGCGGTCATCTCCTGGAGCACTTCCAGCGTATCCTTTCGCTCAAGCAACCGTTCCCTTTCCTCCTGAGCCATGCGGGATTGTTCCAGCGCCCGCCGGATAATCTCCCTTTGTATCCTTCCTTCTTCTCTGTCTTTTTTCATGGGGCTCCTCCTGATGGGCAAAAGGTGATATTTCCCGTGTGAGCCGGCCAAGACGGTTTTGTTCATCACATGCTAGGAGGCTGTCGGAAAACCCCCATCTGCCGTTCGACAGGCTCCTGGATGAAAAAGGTTGTTTTCTATTTTCCGAACAGTCCCTTTACCTTATCTGTAACGCCCTCCATCCCCTTTTTCGCACTATCCCCGGATGTCCCCAACTGTTCACCGGCACCTTTGCTGAGTCCTTCCACTCCCACGCCCATATCCTTGAGCCCCTTACTCAGCAGATCCGTGACCCCGGAAGAAGTAATCCTACCATAGAGCGCTGCGAAAATTTCATTGAAGGCCTCCGCAGGCGATGCACCACCCTTTTCCTTTCCAATATCCTTGAGATGAATGGTCGGGAGTGATGCGCTGAAACTCTTTCCACCCAGCCCGCCCATGGCCAGGTTCACCTTTCCGCCCTTGACAATGAAGTTTTGGATAATGATCTTTCTACTCCCCTCTTCTCTGCCGGATTCCTTCTTGACCTTCTTTTCCGAACCCGCGGATTGCTGGACGTTGTGTAATATACTCTTGAAATTATCTGTGCCCCGCTTCTTTTCATAGTGAATGACAGGTTTCACCAATTCTATCCTTTCGATAACAATGGTATCCCCGGTGATCGACCACGCATCCACATTGACATAAATAGAGTCCACTTTCATGGCCTCCGGGGATGTGAACCCTTTGGGATTGCCCAGATGAAAGTCCTTGAGTTTTGCCTCGACCGAAAATATGGAGATCCCAACGTCCCCTACGCGCACCTCCGTTTTGGTTATCTGAGGCCCATAGGTGTTCACTGCATTTTTGATGATGGGACCCAGATTCGACAAGCCGACCAGCACCGCTGCGACGACAATGACCACCACGGCACATACGCCTATGAGTATCCACTTTTTCATGTTTGTACACTCCCTGTTTCTCGGGGAACCAACTGCCGCTCCTTTTTGATTAAACTGAAGAATATTTCAAGAGAGGGTCCCATGTCAATCTTGTGCCCTGACCTGGGAATAGTGATAGCGGGTCTCTCATTTACCGGTATTTTTCTCAATGAATGCAATGGAAGTTGCCACAAGGCGCGCAATATGATAACAATTTCACACCTTATAATACCTGCGGGTTCCTGCGTTTGCCAATGGCGCCCCACGGGCAAACCAGTGGTCCCTAAAACTACCCGTCTTTCCATCCTCCGTAGCAGGCTACTGCGGAGGACGGGCGCCTTCGGCTACGATGCGGTTATCCGCCTTGGTCTCAGGGCGACATCGCGCCGTAGCACAATGTCAGCCTGGTCATTTATTCACGGGTAAGCCCATGGTCTCCTGCGAAGGCGGATAAAATGGAGGACTACAATGAAGCCTATTCACCCAAGCAAATTGGATCAGGCCATCAACGATTTCCTCACCAACTTTCCCTTTTTCAGCGATCTCGATAATGATGAACTCGCTATCCTGGGAGAATACATTGCCATCTACCAGGTGCAACCCAACGAAGTCATTGTGAGCGAAGGGGATGAGGCTGTTCGCGCTTATTTCGTCCTGGACGGAGAATTGGATGTTATCAGGGAAGTTGTCAGTGGAAAGACGCCAGGTGTGAAAAAGGTTGCCATCGAAAAACTGGGGGCGGGTTCTTCTGTTGGGGAACTGAATATCATCGCCGATATGCAATCTCCGGTCACCGTAAAGTCCTTTACCCAGTCCCACGTCGTGGGTTTTTCAAAGGAAGGGTTCGCCAGGATTGGCGAACATCACCCCCGGGTGGGTCTCAAAATAGGCATCGCCCTGTGCAAAATGTTGAGTAAACGCCTGCTCACCATTCCGGGCCAATTGGCCGAATGTGTCCTCCTTGACCGGGATATATAATAAAAAAGGCCTACGGCATACGGCAGACGGCGCAAGGAATGATATAATATACAATTCCTCTTTTCTGTTCTTTCAGCCTTGAACCTTAAGCCTTAAGCCTTACACCTTGAGCCATTTATTTTTCTACGCCGCAGTGATTTCGAGATGAAGCGCAACACAGAAATTGGACTTTTTGCGAAGCAGTTCTACTTGTGCTTTCCCTTCCCCTTACCCTTATTGCCGGATCCCGAACCGGAACCATCGCCCTGGGTGTTCTGGGCCAATTCAAAGAAAAGTTGATAATTCGGGTTGTCCTCAATGTCCTCTGTG